>NZ_JBALOW010000090.1:9443-22779 GCF_036965085.1 Bacillus sp. JJ1532 | reverse complement strand
GTTTATATTATATCGGGCTGGCGTAATTAGAGAATATATTATCTCGATATTTGGTGAAGAGTTTAAAGATAATATTATTTTTTCAACTGAGAACAATGAATCTACAAGAGAATTAGTACGATTGGGTATTGGAATATCAATAATTCCGAAATTTTACATTGATACTTGGTCTGCACATGAAAGGGAAGGAATAAGCTTTCTATCGTTCGAAGATGTTGAAATAAAGCCGGATCCTTGTGTGTTTTATAATCGGAAACGTTATGCCCCAGAGTATCTCAAAAATTTTATTGAAACTCTGTTAATATTTGATGAGAAAGAAATAATCTAATAGATAGTTTTTTTGATTTCTGTCTTCCATTTAAAAATAATATGAATATAAAAAAAATCTAAGAGACCATCCAAAAATACAATTATAAATGAGGAAATGGTCTCTTTCTTTTTTATTCATTAGGTACAGGATCCCAAGCTGTAACAACAATTGTATCCACTCCGGTTAGGGGATCAAAAACTCGACGCTCGATTTCACCAATATTTCCCCCATAAACATGAATACCAACACACGGTTCCTTTGTAGCACAGGATACTTTATGAATATCTTGATCTGAAGTACAGCAAACAACTACATCACCTTTTTCCAATGTCTGTTCACTGATTTTTACAGGAGCGGCTCCTGTGGTTACCTCGTAATGAATCTCATGTTCACCGCCTTGTACAATTCCAATTACTCCCCATGTTCCATGATTATGGATCGGTGTTGATTGTCCAACATCCCAAACGGCTGAGGCTATCGAAAAACTGTTATCGGGAGCTACATAGACTGGATACAAAGTATACTTATCCGGATTTGGTTTCCTATAAATCTCAGGAATCACTTCATCCATAAACATTATTTCTTTCATTCTCACAGCTACTTTTTGAGTAATACTTACTTCAGTTTCTTTTGTGTTTTTTACCAACATATCAATATATTCAATAAATTCAATAAGTTCAGGATGCATTTTTAAAGAATTCAATGCAATTCCTCCCTGTTTCGTTCTTTTTTAAAGCGTTTTTTAATAATTAATAATCCCATCTCACACTTTAGAAGTAAGCCAATCATTAAAAACTTCATGATTATGCTCGCCAAGTTTTGGAGGGTTTTTGGAAATTTTAAAAGTAAAATTGCTCATCTGTATAGGAAAACCAATATCCTTTGTCAGTAAACCATTGGGAAGTTGGATTTCTTCAATGAGTTCCATTTCTTGTACATGCGGATCGTTAAGTACATCTTCAAATGAATTTATTGGTGCGCAAGGAACTCCTTTTCGATCAAATTTCTCCAGCCATTCTGCTGAAGTGCCTGTAGAAAAAACAGGCTGCAGAATAGTAGTAAGTTCCTTTTGATTTTTTGCTCTCAAAACCTGTGAATTAAATCTTTCATCCATTTCTAGCTCTGGCATCTCTACAATTTCACAAACAGCACTCCATAATTTATCGTTGCCAGCTGCAATGACAAAAGGCTTATCAATGGCATTAAACCCTTGATAAGGTGCATTTCTTGGGTGAGCAGAGCCTAAACGTTTTGGAGATTCTCCTGTACCATGATATTCACTCGTCTGAAGTGCTGAAATTCCCAAAAGACTTCCTAACATAGAGCAGTCAATATGAACCCCCTGATTCGTGCGGCTGACTTTAGAAAGTGCGGCCATTATGCTATAAGCTCCATATAATGCAGTAACAAAATCACCAACTGGAACACCGCATTTCACCGGGGGTCCGGTTTCTTCACCTGTAACACTCATAAGCCCGCTAATAGCTTGAACAGTTACATCAAAAGCCCCCTTTTTCGCGTATGGTCCTGTTTGACCATATCCAGAAATAGAACAATATACCAATTTGGGATTAATCGTTTTAATGTTTTCATAGTCAAGTCTATATTTTTTTAGAACACCAGGACGATAGTTTTCTATTAAGACATCAGCTTCAACACATAATTCCTTCAATTTTTCTAACTGAACTGAGTCATTAAAATCAATGGTTATACTGCGTTTATTGCGATTTAATGAAGCAAAATTCCCGCTATATGATTCCCCTTCTTCACATTTAATTAAAGGAGGCCATGATCTCATACCATCTCCGCCATCTGGCCGCTCTATTTTTACCACATCTGCTCCAAGGTCAGCCAAAAGCATTCCTGCAAAAGGTCCTGCTGCAATCTGGCCAATTTCGATTACCTTTAACCCTAAGAGAGGCGGCTCAATATTAATATTTTGCATAGGCAACCCTTCCTTTTTTTTATTCTTCAGCTTTTTTCTTTCTTATCTTCACTCTCTCTAGATAATGTGAAAATCTTTCTTGAAAATCACCTTCTAAAACTGAGTTTCTTGCTAATGACACTGGTGACGCTATTTTGTTATGTGAATTCTGACCATTTGAACAAATAGCCTTAACTATTTTCTGAGCGTGATTAGGGATACGTGATATGTGGTTAGCACGTATAATGGCTGTTTCAAAGCAAGCGGTATTCTCACAAATCTCGTGTATTAAACCGTATTGCAATGCTTGATTAGAATCTATAACTTGTCCTGATAATACTAAATGACGAGTTATAGCAGACCCTGTTTCTTTCATTAAACGCTGTGTTCCTAAAATTAAGCCGAATTGAGGACCAGGGAAACTAAAACTAGAGGAAGCGCTTCCAATTCTCAGGTCACATGATAAAGCAAGATCTGCTCCAGCTCCATATGCATAGCCGCTAACCGCAGCAATTGTAATACATGGTAATTTCATAACCATTTCAAAGGTATCTGCCAAATCGGAGAAAAAGTCTGCTGCTTCCTCATTTGATAAACCTCGAACATATCCCACATCTATTCCAGTGCTAAAAGACTTTGGTAATTCACTAGAAATAATGAGGACATCTATTTGACGATGCTCTTGAATGTCTTCCAAATGGCTTCGCAATTCCATAAGTAAATCTTTATTTATCGCATTAAGCTGTTTTGATCGGTTTAATGAAAGTACTAAAATTTTTCTCTCCTTATAATACTCCTGTTTAACAATATAGGAATGTTTCATTCTGATGTCCTTCCAGTAATATTTATATGATTGCGGTTCCGATTACAGCAATCTCATTATTCTCGTTTATGATTGAAACGATTAATTGATTTTCTTTGCTATCTTGTTCACAGCAAACCTTTATGCTCTGCTCGACTTTAACAGGTTTGATAAATTTTACTTCCAGCAAGCTTATACTCTTCGATCTTGGTAATAGAGCTGTTAATTCTTTTTCTATCAAAGATAATAGATGGAAACCATGTGCCAATGTTCCTTTAAATTTTGTATTTTTTGCATGTTTAGGGTCAACATGTATTTTCCCATTTCCCCCGCTGGCCTTAGCAAACTTATTGATAAATTCTTGTGTAACTTTATATGGCTTACTTACATATTTTGTTTCATTCAAATGCTTATCCCTACCTTTCAGGTCATTCTTCCTCGAGATATTTTTTATTTTAGTAAATCCCATAAATGCGTAGATTCATGTTTACAAATCAATGCATTTCCTTTTAGGAAATCTACTTCATAAATAAAATAATTTCTCTCATTCTTCTTATATTTATCTTTTATGGTTACAATTACGTCTATTTCATCTCCAATATTTGCATCCATGTAATACTCCATCTTTTGTTTTATTTGAATGGTTCCTGGTGATAATCTTCCGCCAAAAGCATCGTATATAGGAGCAAAGATTGCAAATAAATATTTTGGTACTTTGCCTGGCTGATAGGCATCTTGTAAAGCCACCACATAGTCTCTCACTAATTGTTCAGTAATGACAAATTTACTTTTGAACTTATCTCCAATTGAAAGGGCATAATAATCAATAGTTTTCATTTTTATTTTCCTTCCCTTTTCATTCAAAAAGTTTATTTCCCAGTAAAATTAGGTTTCCTTTTTTCTAAAAATGATTTAAAACCTTCAATTCTATCTTCACTTCTATCAATGTTAGAGATAATCCTATTGCCAATCCCCGTATACTCCATAACATTAGGATCATTTGCAAGTTTCTTAAGGCCCTTCACAACTAAAGGGGAATTTTGGGTTATCGTTTGTGCCATCTTCATGGATTCATATATAACTTGATCATCTGGAACCAGTCTATTAACAAAACCAACCTCATAAGCACGTTGCGCAGTGATACCATTTCCAGTTAACAGCATTTCAAGAGCAATCCCCTTAGGCATATATTTTGTCAAAAGAGAACCTACCCCACCTGTATATCCAATTTTAGCTTCCGGATAAATAAATTGAGCATTCTCTCCCGCAATCCGTATATCAGACATCATGGCGATAACCAACCCTATGCCAATACAATAACCATTAACCGCTGCTATTATTGGTTTTGTAACCTCTACTCCGATACCAGGTATTGATGCTGACACTGGGGTAAAGTCGTTAAGATCTAGCCCTGCACTGAACGATCTACCTTCACCTGATATAATTGCTACTTTGGCCATTTCATCTTTTTCAAATTTGCACCACGCATTATAGAGACCTTCAACCATATTCTTATTGAAAGAATTTAATTTTTCAGGTCTCTGTAAAGTAATCATTGCAACTTGTTCATTATTTTCATACCTTACCAGCTTATTTAAGTTCATGGAATATTCCTCCTAATTCATCCAAACAATGAATAATTAAATTACATTCTTTTCCTTTAAAAATTCGTATTCTTCAGGATCTAACTCGAGCAGACCCAGATAAACTTGATCATTATCAGCACCCATCGTTTTTCCTGACCATGCAATCTTACCTGGAGTATGAGAAAATTTTGGCACTATCCCTGGAACATGAACCTTTCCTACTTCAGAATCATGAACTTCTACGATATTTTCACGAGCAGCAATATGAGGATCTCTAAAAATATGTTCTACACTATTAACCGGGGCTGCAGGGACACCTGCTTCATCAAGTAAGGCAAGCACTTGTTCACCGGTATATTGTCCCATCCATTCTTCAATGATTTCATTGAGTTCATCTGTATAGGTTGCACGATTACGCATACCAATAAAGCGGGGATCTTCTATCAAATATTCGAGATTCATAGCTGTTGCTAACCTTTTAAATGAGTTATCAAGACCTGCATGAATAGTAATCCAACGCCCATCTCCAGCCTTGTAAGTTTCTGCAGGAGCCATTGAAAGGTGGCGATTGCCAACTCGTTCCCTTATCTCACCATGAACTCCATAACTGGCAATTATATCCTCTGAAATACGGAAAGGAGCCTCATATAGAGCTAGATCAATTTCTTGACCTTTTCCTGCACCTATCACATCACGATAATATACAGCCATTAATGCAGAAAGAGCATTAAAAGTACCAGTAAGATAATCCGCAATTGACACACCCATTTTTACCGGCGGTTTATCAGGGTGACCCGACACGTAGCTCATGCCGCTATAACTCAATGCTATGCGATCTAGACCTGGCTTATTTTTATAAGGCCCTGTTTGACCATAGCCCGATACTCTAACCATTATTAAACGTGGATTGATTTCAGACAGCTGACCATATCCTAGATTCCAAGATTCAAGGGTTCCAGGGGAGAAATTCTCAACTAGAATATCTGCCCACTTAACTAGCCGCTTAATCAAATCTTGGCCTTCAGCTTGACGCATATCCAAAGTAATACAATGTTTATTGCGCGCTCCATCTACCCAGGCAAGTGAGCTGCCGTTCGCTGTTGCCTTCCCATATTGTCTAATAGGGTCACCGACATTGGGTAATTCAACCTTTATTACATCCGCTCCGAAGTCTGCGAGCAGGCCCGCTCCAAAAGGACCAGCAATAAGTGTTCCTATATCCAGAACCTTCAGCCCTTTTAAAGGGCCGAATTCAGAACTTCCTGGTAACTTGTTAGATTCCTTTTTTTCCATGTCGACTTTCCTCTCCCTATTTGATAGTAGGTTGGCTGGGCTCCACCTCATTATTTGGCAGATTGACACTCAATGTAACTTCACCGTTCTTCAATTTAGTTTGCAATTCATTAAATTTAGTTCCGGTTTCTAACCTGAAAAATCTTAACTGCTCCTCCTGTGCCTTTGAATAGGATAACTCACAAAGCATTCCTGGAGGTGCACATAAAACTTTAACACCTTGGCTAACCATCCACTTAACCGTAGCCCCCCTCCGACCTTCTGTAAGGCCTAAAGCTGGATTAGGTGAATCAGTGTACGCCCCTGTATCCGTGTCATAAATTCTCGCAATCTCTCCCTCTACAATTGGAACAATTGTTTCATTATCTTTAGCCAAAACTATACCTAATTTCATTGTAATCTCCTCCTTGACCTTATTGTATAATAGTTTGAAGAGTTAGAAAATTCGGTATTATTTTTGATTGATAACTTAAACCTATCAATATATGAATGACTTATTTTTTTTGTAATTTATCTTCGCTTAATAGCTCAATAACTTTTGAAAATGAAAGCGCATCTTTTTATTAATAAAAAAAATACCTGACCCTTTTCATGTAAAAAAGATCAGGTACTGGATATTAAGCAAACACATTAAATATAGGTGCCCCCGGCTAAGATATTACCCCACAGGAGACAGGCGAACTAGCCTCTAGGTTTAGTCTCTCAAGTTGCTTTAACGCAACATAAGTTTTTGAACAACCCGAATAACGGTCCTTCGGGTAAGCTGAACAGCTTCAGCAATCGTATGGTATTTGGCAAATGACACGCCCACCACTTTAACAGAATGCCTCCAGATAAACTGGAGAACTTTCAACGCATCTTGTGAAATGGATGATTTATGTATGAATAAAAAGCCGCGAACTGCTTTGTCCATTTCTCCCACATCTACAAAAGATTGATACCTTTGAATGGTTTCATAATTTAATTTTTCCATTTTCATAGCCTTTCGACAGTGCACGATCCATTTATTCCTAGGTAGCTCTAAATTAATATAAATATATAAAAAAGAAAATTAGCTAATAAAGCCATAAACACGTTTTTTCTAGCCAAAAGTGATTTTTTGAAGCGAAAAGAGGAGTTAAAATGCAGTTTTGGGGCTCAAAATGGAACTTTGATATTAAATTGAAGATCCCTACTGATGTTTATCATGTAGAGACTGACTATGACAAGTCAGTCTCTTATTTATCTAATGGATGTGTTCGTAATGGGCGAAGTCTTTTGTTTGAGGCAAAGTGAAAATATTTTTTTGCATTGAGGAATTGAAATTCCTAGGATGGGCCCTAACCCAAACGCAATAATCACTGTGCCTATTCCAACAGGGCCTCCTAACAACCAGCCTATAAGAAAAATGATGATTTCAATCCCATTTCGTACCCAGGGGATGCTCCAGCCCGTTTTTTCAACTATCAAAAGCATAAAATGGTCTCTTGGTCCTGCTCCAAGGTCAGCAGAAACATATAAACCAATTCCATATCCTAGAAAAATAACACCAAGTATATACACGAATGATTCCCCTATTAAACCATCAACGGGTGGAAGCAGCCAATTAAAAAAATCAATAAACAATCCTAGAAACACCATATTAAGGAGCGCTCCTATTTTTGGCCATTCCTTTTTAATTACAGAACTAATCAACAAAAGCAAGCATCCACTGATGATCGCCCAGGATCCAATGGAGAGCCCGAATTTGAGAAATAACCCGTAATGAAAAACGTCCCACGGTCCAATCCCCAATTGTTTACCTTTAATAGTTAAAGAAATCCCAAAAGCCAAAATCATTAATCCAAAAACAAAAAAAGACCAGCGCAGAAACCATTCTCTTCTCATCAAGACTGCTCCTTCATCTTATATAATGCTATACTAATATACCATAAGAATTTAGGAATAGGGACATTTGTAAGGGATAATGTCTTTGGAGGTCTCGCAGCTAAAATGGAGGACTCATTCACAGTTTAGTTAGAATTATGGATGAATTACTCAGTATATTTATCTGTTCGATCAACAATTGTAAAAGTAGAATAATTTCTTTTATGTAATTCAAAAGCTTTGTCAATTGAAGCTACCCCAAACCATCCACCATTTCTTAACATTTCGTTTATGCCTTTGTACTTTGGATTACGTGACTTATTCTTATTGTGATCCCAAAATGTTTAGTTGGCTTGTCAATATCTATCCAGATGCTCATGTTAAATGCTTTAAAACTATTATTTGTTATTTTAAAATAATAATCAATTATTGCCTCAAATAATACTCGTTTAAGCATTTTCAATTTTATCAGTCATTTTCAATAACAAAAACTGAAATTCTAAGTAGAATTATTTATGCAAGTTTAATTGTTTTAAAGTTTCAGAATAAGTTCATAGAGTTACAGGATTAAAGGAGCTTCTAAACTCAATAAACATTCGAGAAAGGAAAGGAGGAATTCAAACTCAAAATAGTAACTACTCCAGAGAAATCGATCATAACAAAATTTATAGTGTACTAACTTAGACTCGTTAATAATAACGCGGAAAATACTTTTTTCCCTTACAATAAGATCCTTTTCAAAAGCTTCTATTAAATTTAGTAATTTATTATTTAGATATTCTCCCCATTGATTGTTCATTTTAGGATAAAATACTGTGATAGTTCTTTTGTTCATTGAAAGTAGGGATCCCACCAACAAAATCAGCTTTTTGTTGGCGGGCCCCACTTATATATAAGCTCAAAAAGAAAGATAAGATTGTATCATATACGTTGAAAGCTTTCTTCTTGATCCTTTTAAGGGAATAAGCACTATCTTTTTCGATCAAAGATATTTTCGATCCCTTTGCATTATTACTTTTCTATCGTTTTGCATTTGTTTATAGCAATAGAAAAGCTAGCGGTGTTACTATAATCACGCTTAGAACTGTTCTTTCAATCCAGATGACAAGAAGCTTTCGAATGCTAATCGGAATGTCTGTTGACAGTACAGAAGGAATGTAAGCTGAGAAAAACACAATGGCTGTAACGGATACAACCGCAATGATAAATTTTGTGACTAAAGGTGCTTCGACAACTAATAGGGCTGGTAAATACATTTCGGTAATTTCAATTGCTAAAGCTTTTGCAGCTAAGAGTGGTTCCGGTATTTGTAATATTAAAGTTAATGGATAAAAAATGTATCCAATAAAGTCGAAAATTGGAGTGTAAGTGGCTATTAACATCCCCAACAAACCAATGGATAAAATAGTAGGAAGGGTACTCATTGTCATAATAAAACCCTCGCGTAAATATAACCATACATTTTTTCCAATACTCAAGGAGTTATTTGCTGACTCCATTCCAGCTTTCCAAGCATTGGCTAATAATTTCCCTTTGTATACCTCTTCAGGTTGACCTTTTCCTTCGTAATATTCATTACTAAATTTATTGAGTGGCCAGATGCGCACTGTGATAGCTGTTACAAGGAATGTGACTAAAAATGTAACCCAAAAGTAAAGATTCCATAAATGCATAATTTCTAGTGTATTAGCGATAATGATCATAAACCCTACCGTAACGGTAGAAAAACCAGTTACAATAATAGCGGCTTCTTTTAGTGTATATTTCCCTTCTTTGTACAAACGGTTAGTAATAACCATCCCAACCAAAAAGCTTCCTACAAAAGAGGCCACAGCATCAACCGCAGAGCGGCCTGGAGTTTTATAAATCGGACGCATAATAGGCTGTGCAAGAACACCAATAAATTCTAATAGCCCATATCCTACAAGAAATGCAAGGAATATTGAACCAAGAGGCACTATAAGTGCTACCATAATACCTAGTTTATCGAACAGTAAAGGTTTTTGGTCTAGTAACCATGAAGGTCCGATATTTAAAATATACATAAGGGCAACAACAGCTCCGACTATTTTTAGCAAGGAGAAAATAGTATTATATGTATTTCCCCTCCAAAAACCCTTAATAAATGGATAGGCAGCCCCTATAAAAATTACAATTAATGTATAAATCGGAACAAGGGATGGAAGTGCGGACCTTATCCAAGACATCAAATGGTCAAGTGGTATAGATGATACCCCATTTACTGTTATCGGAATAAAAAATGTAAAAATACCGATAAGACTAAATGCAAAAAACTTCAGTACATTAACAGGTGTAGATAGTTGTGTCTGTGTCTGTACATTTGATTGAATATTAGGGTTACTCATGTTAACATCTCCTTTATGTTAGAAATTCGTTAAACTTGATCCCTTTCAGCATTCCAGATATAAAATAATCTTACACTACCTTTCCCCCATTCCTTGATCTATAAAAAACCACTATGAGAGTTAACTACCCTCAGCTACTCTACATCTGTTAAATTCTTTTTCATCAAGTCGTTTTTATTTATTTCCTAATTTTCAGAAATTTCATTTGATGCTTAGGGGTATAATACCCCTGTCTACTTTTTAGAAGCTATAAGCTTTTCTATGACTCACGTATCAGGACTATCACATGTTAACTTGATAGATGAAATTCTGTTCTTTTACCAGTCGATAAAGAATTTTCAAAGGGATGAATACAACTTCATTTACTAGTTTTATAGCTAGGGTGGATTGAGCTCTAATTTTCTTGGTTAAACATTTTTTCCCTCAAGTCCAGCCAACTCTTCTTTTGTAGCAGCTGGTGCTTTCATTTCAAATATTTCGTTGATAACAGTATAATCATAATACCCTAGGCGGGCAATCGGTTTAATTTTCAATATATCAAGTTTCCCACTAGGTAGAATGATATTATCTGCGATATGCACATGAGCTACTCGTCCGATAACAATATCGACTGTAGAAACCTCATTTCCAGTTGGAATCCTAATTGTCTGGACATACTCACATTCGAAATGAACCGGTGATTCGGCCACACGTGACACAGGAGCCTCAATGCAATTTTTCTTTGTTACACCCGCTGCCTCAAATTCATCAACATCTGCCGTAGACGCCTTTGCGGAAATATTTACTGCTTCGCGTAAATCCCAAGTAGCCATGTTCCAAACAAACCAACCAGTTTCCTCAGCGTTTCGAACAGTATCCTTTCTTCCACCTAATACTGATTGATTTGCCGCAAACATTACCATAGGTGGATCCCAAGTAAGATTTTGATATTGGCTGTATGGTGCAAGATTATCTACTCCATCTTTAGATCTGGTTGAAAGCCATCCGATAGGGCGTGGTATTGTACTACTTTTAAAAGGGTCATATGGTAAGCCATGATCCTGACCATTCTTTGGTGAATAATGCATATAAATTCCTCCCAGATATTTAATATTTTTATTGACTAATTGAGTTTGTAACTTTTTAGTGCAACTGCCCTACTGTCGAATCACCTCCTATAATTTCTATATCTGCAGAATCCATTTACTTAAGAAAGTGTTTTCTTTATTCGTTAGATTAATCCTATCTTTTTGTGCTACATGATTCTATGGATAATATCCATAATTTTATGAAAATATAAAGTGATTTGACATGCAAAAGAAAAATTCATCCACGTTATATGGATGAATTTTAGATATCTGGATAATTATTAGTTTTCCACAAACTAGGGGAATATCCTATAATGTTTTTAAAGACTCTACTAAAATAGCTCGGGTCTGTGAAACCGACTCGTTCGGCTATTTCTGAAATCGTCATAGTTGATCCTTTTAGAAGCGATTGTGCTTCTTTAATTCGTTTCATTTGTAGATATTCCGTAAAAGTACACCCCATCTGTTTTTTAAACATTGAACTAAAATACTGACTATTTCGATTTACATAAGATGAAATTTCCTCAAGGGTAATTGGGGTAGCGTAATGTTCATTTATATATTGAATCGCTTTTTTTATAAGAATAGAGTTATAAGAGAATTCCTCTTTTTCAACTTGATCGCATAATCTGTAACAAAATAACAGCATATTGTGGATAATATCAAATAACACTTCGCCGGTTAATATATCGTTAAATAACTCTTTATAAATAGGTTCTTCTTTAAGTAGATATACTTTTTCCAGCATAAAGCGTCTTATATGTGATAAGATATTTGTTAATCGAATGCGGACGTTTTCCGAATCGGGGAAACTTTCTTCCGTTATCGGATACTTATTTGCCTGATCATAAAGCCATTTCTTTAGCATCTCACGATCGATGTTTCGTAAATGCTTCATAATTTCATCGCTTTCCTCAGGCGAAAGAAATGGATCGATATCGGTTAAGACCAAGTTTTCAATCGGAGGAAATACATGGTTCCCCCCAAAGTAAAAGCGGCGTAACAGGGCACGTTTTGCTTCCCAGTATGATTGATGTACCATCATCGGATCGTTGTAGCATTTTCCAATACTTGCAGAAAAGGATAAATCATTTTTATTTTTCATCTTTTGGCAAGAGTACACTAATATCCGTCTCAACGAATGAATTGGTTCTTGATCGGAAGGTAAAAATTCTACACTAAACAATAGGACGAGTTGATCGCCAACGATTAGCACAAAGGGGCGGTAGGATTGAAACTCTTTGTTTATTAAATGAACTAACTTAGTTAAGTCAACTTCTTCTTTATTCGACTTATCAAGGCTGAGTGCGACAACAAGTGTCGGGATCTGTTGATAGCCCCATGTTTGGACCTGATCCAAAATAAGTGAATTATTGAATACTCTTCCGAATAAGAGGTCATACGCCCATCCGTGATGGATAAAAGTTTCTCTGTCTTCGCTTGGCTTTTTTTGTGAATTAATCATTGCTTTTTTTACTGTATGTAACCACTCAGTTGTTTCATAAGGTTTTATGAACAGAGCCTCTGCTTTCATCTTTAATGACTGCTCAGCTGCTTCAAAGGTTTTATGATTTGTATGAACAATTGTCTTTATTTCAAGTTCCCTCAGTAAATTTGTTAATTTTTTTCGAGTATGAGTAAACATTTCAAGTTCTACAATTACAATATCTGGCTTCCAATCGAAAAGGAGATCTAAAAACTCTTCTTCATTATCGGTTTCTTTTAACTGCGTTATTAAAATCTGGTTTGATAATAAAACCCACCTTATTCCCTTTCGTTCAAGTTCATCCCTTTCAGCTATAAGTATTTTCATCCCTTGCCTCCTAATATTTTTTCAAGTGATTTAAAACCCCATTCCTAATAGCAAATGAAACAAACAAGGACACTTTCATTTTCTTAAAGTTTTTTTAATTCTACTAAAAATCGTTCCTAAATAAATATAACATAGCAAAAAGGCCCCCAATATTAAGAGTACTTCACTCATATATGTTGGGGTTTATCTTTTATTATGTCACCAATTCAGAGGCTTTTCTATTTTTATCACACTTATTATACAATTGAGGAAGCTAAAACAAATATTGATGTAGAACCTGAAGCAAATGATTCAAGGTGCAAAAAAATTAAAATCTACCCCTTTTAAAAT
>NZ_JBALOW010000090.1:0-9379 GCF_036965085.1 Bacillus sp. JJ1532 | reverse complement strand
TCTTTTTACCTAAAGATACCAGTGGTCGAGGGCGAAAAAACGGTCAAAATATTGATTAAATAAGGCTTTGCAGAAGCAATGTGTAAAATTTGTGTAAAATAATATAGGTTGTAATTTTTTTATATTAAATGATGTGTATAAACATATAGAAAGGCGAATTGAACATATATTTTGTATATTATTTGTCTAGTTTAAAATGTATTTTACAAAAAAGCGAAGAGACGATTTGTTAGATCGCTCTTCGCCTCAACATTTCTAGTGATATTAATCTACAATAAATCCGTGTTTAAACGGATCGTTTGGATCAATTAAAATATTTTGGAATCCTGTAATAAAGGCTGATCCAGTTATTTCTGTAATAACTGCATCTTTATCGCCAAGCATTGTGCGTTCAGTAGCTTTTCCAATAAATTTACCACCAACAAATCCCTCGCAAATTACTTCTTCATTTAAATCTAATTCATTTCTTCCAACCATTCTTGCGACCATAGCTGTTGTCCCAGTACCACCAGGTGATCTGTCAGCTTGTTGTTCACTAAACATATGAACATTCTTATAAGTAGCTTCCGGATAAAGCTGAGGCTTTCCATAAAAAGTGACAATATCAATATAGTTAATATAAGGTTTAGTAGGATGTTGTACTTTTACCTGTTCATTTACATGCTGCTTAATAATTTTCGCCAATGCTTTAAGTTTTGTTCCATTTGAAACATGGATTTCTTCATTTAACTGTTCAATATTAACCCATGCAAAATAGTTACCACCGAAACTAATATCAACCGTAATTTCCCCAAGTTCTCCTGCATCTATTACAACGTCCCTTTGTTCAAGGAATCCTGGAACATTTGTAAAAGTCACTGACTCAACGCGGCCATTTTCTACTTTAACTCGGGGGTAAACGAGGCCGGCAGGTGTTTCTAAAACCAGTTCAGTTACTGGGCCTTTCACTTCAACTAATCCGGTTTCAACTATTGCAGTTGCTACCCCTATAGTTGCATGCCCACACATATTTAAAAAGTTTGTATTATCCATATAAATGACACCAAAATCAACATCATCTCGAAGAGGAGGTAACAAAACTGCTCCAAACATATCACGATGGCCACGAGGCTCTTGAATGAGAGCGTTACGGAACCATTCATAGTGTTCTGCCATATAGTCTCTTTGCTCTGCTACAGTATTTCCTTTAAGTTTTAATAATCCACCATTAATAATTCTTGTAGGCTCTCCAAAAGTATGAGTTTCAATAGTTTGTACAACATTTGTAAAATTCATTTTTTATATCTCCCTTATATTTAAATTTACTAGATTATTAATCTAGGAATATATAGCATTACATCAGGAATGAATATTATTCCTAATTAAGAAATAAACAAGACTAGGATAAACCAAATATTGTATTTACTTACCTGAAGCATATCTACCTTTGCTATAGCTGTTATTTATAAACCTCACTTGCAATCGGCGGCTATTATTGGCCGATTGCCCAGATGATGATAACAACCATGGAAAATTGGAGACGATCAATAGCTGTTGGTTTAGAGTACTCTAACCAAGTCCTTCCTAACACTCAAGGTAATGCTACTTTCAGTTAAATAATCCAAAATTTCTTCATCAGGTAGATTAATAATAATCTCCTGAGAACCTGATACACACTCAACTACTCTTTTTGAACCAACAAAATGAACATTTTTTATTTTTACATCAAATGAAATTCGGTCTGAAGAATAGGAATTATTCGTCAATTTTAAGTGTTCAGGTCTAATTACTAGTTTTTTATTTGATGTTTTGATTTGCGGAAACTCTTTCATTAGATTTTCTTTTTCTTTGATTTGTAATAAATTTACATCTATTACATTGGTTTCTCCGATAAAATCAGCAACAAATAGCGTTTTTGGATTGCTATAAATTTGTTCGGGAGTGTCAATTTGTTCAATTCTCCCACTGTTCATAACCGCAATTCGGTCTGACATGATTAAAGCTTCCTCTTGATCATGAGTGACGTAAATAAACGTAATCTTAAATTGTTCATGAAGCTTTTTTAATTCGAACTGCATTTTTTTTCTCAGCTTTAAATCTAGTGCCCCGAGTGGTTCATCTAGGAGCAATACTCTGGGCTTGTTCACCAAAGCTCTAGCTAATGCAACCCTTTGCTGCTGACCGCCAGACAATTGCCTTGGATATTTGTCTTTATGCTGCTCCAATCCCATAATTTCGATAATTTCATTTGTTTCGCTTGTAATTTGTGCCTTTGATATTTTCTTTTGCTTTAGTCCAAAAGCGATATTATTATAGATACTTAAATGAGGAAACAAAGCATAGTTTTGAAAAACTGTATTAACTGGACGGTGATTAGGTGGTAATTTACCTGTTTCTTTACCGTCAATCTTTATGCTTCCATGACTGGGTAATTCAAAGCCGCCAATCATTCGAAGAGTGGTGGTCTTACCACAACCACTTGGGCCAAGAAGGGAAAGGAACTCCCCTTCTTTTATACTTAAGGAAATGTTATCAACTGCAATTGCCTGATTATATTTTTTGGTCACCTCATTAAACTCAATTATGCTATTTTTTTCTTCGGCCTGATATAAGGTACGGGTTTCTGCTAATGGAACCGCTGTCATGATTGAAACCTCCTTAACTTCCCATTTGTCTATTCCAGAGTTCGTTCCACTCATCCCTGTTTTTGTTTATGAGATTGTAATCTGGCATTTTTAAATCCTGTAGTGATCCATTTTTGCCATATGGCATTCTTTCAAGCGTTTTTTCATCTAATTTAACATCCTTATGAACAGGTGCTAGATATAAGTCATTTGCGATTCCTTCCTGTGCAGCCTTTGAAGTAGCATAGTTTAAGAAGGAATAAACTTGATCAGATTTTTTTGTACCTTTCACAACATGCCAGAAACTACCTGCACCTAGAACGCCTTCCTCTGGTACGACAAACTCAATCGGCAAGCCTTGGTCTATCATGACATATGCGGGTCCACCATAATGAGCTCCAACTGAAGCCTCTCCGCTTTGATATAAATTAGTAGCAGCTCCTGATCCGTCAAAAAATGCAACTACTTCTAAAGACTTCAATTTTTCTAGTCCTTTTTCTACTTTCCCTTTTTCTTCCCCTTCCAGCTCAGAAATTTGCATTAATAAAGGGAGCCCTCCAGTAGTTGCAGGTGTAGGAATTGTTAATTTTCCTTTGTATTCGTCATTCCAAAGATCTTTCCAAGATTTTGGTGGATTATTAACTACATCTTTGTTATACACGATTCCTAAACCCCAATATCCAAGAGCTACACCAAATGTTTCTTCATCATTTCCTTGAAATGCCTCTGGTAAAAGAGAATCGCTTTCTTTAAATTTGCTACTATCAAGTTTTTCGACAATTTCATTCTGATATGACAATTCGGAAATTCCTGAATCCAATAAAGCTAAATCAATAGTAGGAGAGCCCTTTTCCTGTAATAAACGGGAATATGTTGTTGTTGAATTTCCTTCAATGATATTCACTTTAATGCCGGTCTCTTGTTCAAAAGGTTTTATAATATGCTTTTTAATAGTTTCTCCCCAATCACCACCAAAAATGGCAATGGATATTTCCTGACTTTTTACATCTGTATTAGCCTCAGTTGCATCACCTTTGGGTTGAACAGGCTTTCCACAACCAGTAGCAACCATTAACAAAACTACGAATAATATTGTATACACTCTTAATTTCTTCATAAAGAAGCACCCCTAGTGTCCTGTTTTATTTTGAGGCAATATTCTCAATTCCCACTAACATATCAATAATGAGAATTAGGATAAAAGCGATATAAATTGTTACAGCGGAAACAGCAGCAATCATTGGATCGATATTATACTGAACATAATTGAACATTTTAACGGGAAGTGCCATTTGATCGGCTGCAGTAAGGAAAATGGTCACTTCTACATTTATCCAAGAGACAGCAAATGAAAATAGAGTTCCAGCAATAATGCTTGATTTCATTAGTGGCAAAGTTATGGAGAAAAAGGTTTTCCATGCTCCGGCACCCAGGTCCCTGCTCGCTTCTTCTATATATGGGCTTATCCCTATAAAGCTGTTCACGCATGTCCGAACAACATATGGCAAAATAATAACGATATGTGCAAATACTAAGGTTACGAAATTCTGTGGGCTGTTCGTAAAGTAGTAAAAAAACTGTAACAGAGCCAATCCTAAGAATATTTGAGGAAGCAAGAGAGGGGATGAAATTAGATTCATCACAATCCCTTTTCCTTTAAAAGTATTCCTTGCTAAACCGTAAGAAGCAGGAATACCTATTAATATTGCTAAGAGTGTTGCTGCACCGGATAATTTGAAGCTATACAGGAAGGACTCTACATAAGAAACATCTTCAAAAAGCTTCTGATACCACTTTAATGTAAATCCTTTGCCAGGAAAGCTTAAATAATTTAGTTCTGTAAATGAAACATTAATTAAAACCAACAGAGGGAAGGCTAGGAATAGAAATAGGAAACAACCCACAATCCACATAAATGTTTTAGAAATCAACGTCTCCCCTCCTCAACCCAATCAGATCTTAATAAATAATGATTCAGTCCAATAATCAGGAAGCTAAAGATTAAGACTGCAAAGGCAACAGCTGAGCCAAACTGATAATTAAACACTTGCATCATCTGTTCATAGATAACAGTAGCAATTAATTGAACTCTTCCTCCAGAAAGCATGGCAGGTGTTACGTATGCACTGATAGCTAAAGAGAAAACCATAACACTTCCAGCTAAAATACCTGGGACTGTCAGTGGAAGAGTTACTTTAATAAAAGTTTGTAATGGGCTTAGTCCTAAATCGGCAGCAGCCTCTTCAAATCTAGTATCTATATTTTCTAAAACTGTTGTTATAGATAAGATCATAAAAGGAGCTAAGATATACACCAAGCCAATTATGATTCCCGTTTCGTTATACAGAAGCTTTATCGGCTCAGAGATGATACCAAGCCCCATTAAAGATTTGTTGATAAATCCGTTATTCCCCAAAATCACCATCCAGCCAAATGACCTGACAACTGCACTTGTAAATAATGGGGATATGATCAAGATATAAGCAATTCTTTTCAACAGCTTTTTCTTAATATATTTGGTTGTAAAGTATGCAATAAAATAACCGATTACCAGAGTAATGAAAGTTGCAATTAAAGAGATTTTTAAAGATCGGAACGTAATGGACAAATAGTGTTGATCTTGAAAATATAAAAGATAATGCTGGAATGTAATACTTCCGTTCTCATCCAAAATAGAATTATTAAGGACAACAATTAAAGGAAGAATGAAAAATCCCAATAGAATTAAGACAGACGGAGCCAATAGAAGGACGATAGTTTTTTTTGACATAGCTGTTCACCCTTACTCTATTCGTTTAAGTAAATTAAAAACGGTTTCAATAATAAGCTCCACTTTATCATATTCAATTTTTTCTATTGTATCTGTTGGACGGTGATAGTCTGGTAATCTCCAAAACATAAGCAATGCTGTTGGAATACCTTCTAGATGGAACATCCATTCATCTGCCCCAGCCTTAGGAGTATCAACATCAACTTCAAAATCGATTCTCTCATAAGCCCCAGATTCTCTAAAACTATCTTTTACTTTTTGACGAAAATCTTCTGGTCCAACCCATGACCAAATCTTGTCTCCTGCACTAATTTGGTCAAGATTAATTACAGCTGCCACTTCATCAAGTATTCCTCTCTCTTTTAGATCATTTACATAATAGTCTGCACCGATAAAACCGACTTCTTCATTGGAAAAGGCAATGACATCAACATCAAATGGAAAATCATGATTTTCACTGCGTAGTCTTCTCGCAATTTCAATGATTCCAGCTATACCTGAACCATTATCATAGGCCCCGGGAGTGTTTAATGTAGTATCAGAGTGAGCGCAGACAATTACCTTTTTCTTATTTGTGGTATTTTTTGATTTGTATGGATGACTAATGATATTTGCAGATTTACACTCCTTAATATTTCCTTCCACTTTTACAAATACTTCAATTTCATGACCTTCATTTAAAAGTTCCCGTATATGAAGATGATCCTCAAAGCTCATAACCACTGCAGGAATAGGGAATTTTGATCTTGGATTCAGTAATGCAATCGGATCGCCACCGCTATTTACAACAATTTGTGCTAAAATTTCGCCTTCTGCGCCTAAGACGTTGTAACAAGGCATATCATAAACGCCAGGTATCAATCCTTTTATCCCATGGTATGTAAGTTTCCCACTAATTCCGGTACTAGGTGTGGACCCAGAAAATAATAGATAGGCTGTTTTTAATACTTTTGATATTGGATATAGAATCTCAAGTTCAGGCGATCCTTTAGGCTCCCAACCAATAAAAGGATAATCTTGCTTCTCAACTTCTACTCCTATTTCACTAAGACGTTGATAAATATAGTCTGTCCCCTTCCATTCACCTTCTGTACCAGCAAATCTTTGCCCTACTTCCTCGCTTAAAACTCGAATAGTTTCTTTGATTTCCTCACGAACATTTGTAGATTTAATATCATTCATTACAACCCTCCTATAAGTTCGAAGTTATTTGTTCTGAAGGCGTATTATCTTCCATTACAACTTTTGCATAATCTGTAATTCCACTTAAATGTTTGATAAATACTTCCTCAACCAGGTCTGGATCTCTTCTGCATAAAGCCTCATATATTTCTAAGTGCTCCTTAATGGATCTTTCTACTAGATGAGGTCTACTTAAAAAGGAATGTCTAAAATGAACTATATAATCATGTAAATTTTCTAGAATATTAACTAATCTAATTAAGCCAGAGGTTTTGATGATTTCCGCATGAAATAAGTCATGGACCTTCATAAGTTCATCAACTCTACCTTGTTGAAAGTAGACTTCTGACAGATCTAGATAGCTTTTTAATTTCAATAGCTGATCGTCGGTGATTTTTGTTGCTGCAACTTTAGCTGCTGTAGGCTCTAATAAGGAACGAATGAGGATAATTTCATTGATGGATTCTAAGGATATTCCATTGACTAGGCTGTGTGTTCTCGGGAGTATTTCAACTAATCCTTCTTGTTCTAATCGTTGAATAGCCTCTCTGACTGGAGTTCTACTAACTCCTAAGTTCTTAGCTAGATCCATTTCTACTAATCTTTGTCCATTTTTTAGTTCACCATTAATTATCTTTAATCTGAGTTGATTAAAAACTTCCGAAGCAATAGAAACAGATTTAATTTTATCTAACTTCATCTCAATTATTAACCTCCTTCCATTTTTGTATTGAATTCATTATACGACATATTGTATACAATCTACAATATATTTTTCTAAATATTTTTAAAACACACAAAATACTAAATAAACGTAATCATTTATCATATTATGAAAATGCTATTTGAAAGAAAAAGAGTATCGTGTCCTACTATATTAAATCATGCAGCATACCCCTCTAAACTAGGCTTAGCTGCGGGGCATTCATCTGCTTCGGACCTTGCGAAATAACCTTTAGATTATCATGGCACCGTGAACTCGCAGCTCTTTCGGAAAGCTGTTGAATTTCTCTGAAATAAGTTTGAACCTTATAAAGCCTATTGGAATAAGCATACCGCCAAGGATGAGCTGACAAGGAGGAAACTTGCTGCCGCAGGTTCATTAATTAAAGAGTATAAAAAGATGGTCTATTTTCTTATGTTACATTACATACAATTTGATACTAGAAATAATCAAATCTTTATAATAAAAAGGGATTTTAACTAGATAGGTTTAGCAAATGTGTTAAAAATGTATAAAATTACTTCAAAACCCAGCTTTTCCATCCACTTTCCCACAAAACAAAAAACACTCACAAACATTGATGTATCAAAATTTGTGAGTGCTTTATCGTTTCTAAATTCAAATCGTTTTTACCTAGTTATACCGGTGGTCGGAGTCAAAATAGCTCTAAAAGTATTGATATTACAATATTTTATCTAGATGATGTGTAAAGTTTGTTTAAATTGAATTGGGAGTGTATATTTTGATCACTTTATTTAGATTGTTTCCGTATTCAACCTGGCTTGGATAGTGATCGCAGATAAATATTAATGTAGTAGTGTTTACCTTATACTTTTTAATTAATAATTATATTAACATGTGAAAGTCAATATTACATCATGCGCCATTTTGGATATTGTTAGCTGTAACATCTTTAACGGCGATTACCGTTTTTCTATGTGAGTGCGTTAGCAAAATGTTAACAAATTAGAACAGTAAACAATACAAAATAGATATTAAAGAGTTGGTTATTTAATAATTACAACCAGTTATTGTATTTCTGCTTCTAGAAAAAATACTATGGCTTATCTTATAGCTTTTTTTTCAACTAATTAATTTGCCAATTCAAAGAATAGTTTGTCTGTTGAATACTATTCAAGCAAACCGTGAATATAAAGATCCATTTTTAGCCAAAATCATGATACTATTTAGAAAAAAGGAGGTTTAATATGGCTGTTAGAACTCAGATAGTTAGTTGTGATGTATGTAATACTAAAACTTTAGTTAAATTCCAAGTTGGCATCCTAAATCAATATCCTGTTCACTTCTCTTGTCCTAAATGCTTAACCAATATTTACGGAGATATCTATATAGATCAAGAAAAGGCTAGTATAGAGTATAAATTAAACAATGCCACCTATGAATACGAAGGAGCAGAAGAGTATATTCTCGTATTATCCGGGGAGTTCCCCTCAATAAAAATTGTTAAATCAACAGAAGAAACATACCAAGCAGCATTATTTTCACCTTTTATTCGTTACTCTCCTCATAGCGAAGAAGAATTGAATAAATATCAAATTTTATTTAATTTTTTACCTGAATTTATAAACCATGAATGGAAGTTAATCGAAAGAGTTGCCAATCTTTATTTTAATAGAAAAGATGAATACATAGAAAATGAAGTAAACAAATTAAGGGAAAGTTCAAAATTAACTATAAGTCCTTTTGAAAAAGAATCTAGTGTTAGCAAACTTGTAACAACAGTTTTTAGAGAACTTTCATCTAAAAAGCCACTAATAGACTCGCNNAAACAGAATCAAGCTAACTATCTAGAATTTCTAGATTTTTACACAAGGGAAGATTTAGTTAAAATTCAGAAGGAGTTATTTTCACTCTTTAATACCTTCATAAATCATTACAGATACATAGTTCCTGTCATATACTTAGAATCTTTGGACCGGCATATAGAAGACATTAAATTCCATGAAGGCTTAAATACTGTTTCAGTAGAAAAGCTAGATCGATTATATCAGAATACTTATGAAACATTACTACAAAACTCTACATTAACTATGCTAGTAGATAATTTAATTGTTAGAGGTTCAATTAATAGTATGAATC
>NZ_JBALOW010000089.1:0-4028 GCF_036965085.1 Bacillus sp. JJ1532 | reverse complement strand
GAAAAAATGTCTAAGGGAATGATTCAAGATCAATATAACGCACTATTCCATTAAAGGGCGTTATTCTTCAAGAAGGAGAATAGCCTTTTCTTATTGAAGTAAACCAGCTAATAGTTTGTCAATATTTTTCAATAAAAATCTTAAAAATCATATGGTAGACTAAAAATGTGCATACCAAATAACCTTCCGTTAGTTTTCTGTTGGAAGGTTTTGGGCGGTTTAGTTCATTTATGATTCTAAGCTATATCTTGGAAAGTAGTTCTGCTTTTTAGTAAGGCATATATCCAATGTAAGAGCTTATTTACACAGGCAATGACGGCTACTTTAAAAGGCTTTCCTTCTTCACGTTTTTTATCATAGAACTCTCGTAACTTCTTGTTTCGAGGAATAATTTCATCGCTTGTTTTGCTCTTACGACAGTCACGAATTCCACAACGAACAGCCATATATAAGGCATGACGAAGCCTGCTGGATCCTCTTTTTGTGATTCGGTTTTTGGTGGCTGTAAACTTACCAGATTCAAATACACTAGGGTCAACACCAGCGAAAGCTACCAACTTTTTAGGATTAGTGAATCGGTCTATCTCTCCAATTTCTGAAATGATCGTTGCAGCGATCTTTTCTCCGATACCAGGGATAGATTTGATAATATTATATTCTTCAACTTCTTTAGCGAGGGCATCTATCTCTGACTCTAACGTGGATAGGTGCTCTTTATATTGAAGAATGATGTTTATATACATTTTTAGGCTCAATATATGACTCCGATAAACAGTCTTTTCAAACGGATTTCGAGTTGCGGCGGCTTTAAGCTCAATTGCTTTTTCTTTAGCCCATCTATTGGAACGACTTTTACATAAGCTAGATATTCTATCTGCTAGTGTATCTACGTTTGTCTCTAAAATATCTTCAGATGACGGAAACTCTGAAAGAGTTAAGAGCGATACAACTGAATATAAGTCACCAAAAACCCCTCTATATTCGGGAAATATTTGTTCAAGAATTGCTTGAAATTGTAGCTTTGTTTGGATTAATACCCCTGTTATATTCTCGTGCTGCCTTGTAAGATTCCGAAGGTTTAAAAGTTGGACCCCTCGCTTTTTATATGGCTCTAGATCTTCTTTATAAAACAGTTCACAGAGAAGATAAGCATCAACCGCATCCGTCTTTACTTTGCGAAGACTTGAACTCTTAGCCTTATAAGATATCAAGGGATTAATGATAATCAATAAATATCCACGGTCCTCCAAGTATTGAACAACAGAGGAATGATAATGTCCTGTTGCTTCTAAGACAACAGGAGGTTTCTTGCCAGTTTCCCTCTTTATTTCCTCCAGAAAATCTACAAGTAAACTAAGACCTTCTAGAGTATGAGAAACTTTAAAACTCTTGCGATATGGTTTGCCTTTATCTAAAAATGCTTGAACTTGACTTTCGCCTTTTGAAATATCCAGGCCAATGACTGGATTCATTTCTAAATCCTCCTCCTAAACTAGTAATTTGCCAGTACCCCTAAATCCTCCATGCAGTGTCATAGCTTCGCTTGTTATACGAGATCTAAGTCCCAACCAGCCTCAATCATGTTTCTACAAGTAGGGGGTGAACCGTTTACTTGACGGGGTCCAAGCCCCACGGGCAGTTACGTTCTACCCTGGCTACTGATATAATAAGACCAAATAAAAAAAGGTCAACCAGAAATATTTTCTTATCTGGTTGACCTTATAATACGAACGGAGCAGTTTAGTTGAATAAGTATATGGGTTGTATAATTTCAACAGAATGCTGAATTGATTTTAACATAGACCAATAGTTTTGAATGAAATGTCCATTTGATCTGTTGGTTTCCGCATATGTCTATTTAAATTATAAATTTAAGGACAAATACCCAAGAACTTTGACCTGAAATCGCATATGCTCTAATGTAAAATGAAATAAGGAGGATGACTGTTTGTATGAATAATGCTTATAACGAGAGGATTTGGCCAGGTTATGGTTTAGGAGGACCAGGATCAGGTTTTGGTTTTGCACCAGGACTTGGTTTTGGAGCTCCAGGGGTTGGATTTGGCTATCCGCACCACCACTACTATCCGTACCACCACCACCACTACTACCCATTCCACCATCACCACTACTACCACCACTATCCTTATTAAGATTTGACGATTAAACCGTTCAAATTATAATGAAAAGATGTTTCCGTCAAACAGGCGTTTTTCTACGATAGTAGAACGCCTGTTTCTTTTAGGAATAGGAGGTTTTTGTTTTATGATTAAATTTACAAAGTAGATTGTGAAGAATTGTACTTAAATTAAACCAGCTAATAGTTTGTCAACATTTTTCAATAAAAAGTTTAATAACCCCATGATATACTAAAAATGTTCATGCTAAATAACCTTCCGTTATACTCGTTTTGGAAGGTTTTGTTGTATTTAGTTAGATATAGTTTTTAATCTATATTTAGGAAAGTAGATTTGCTTTTTAGTAAGGCGTAAATCCAATGTAAGAGCTTATTTACACAGGCAATGATCGCTACTCTGAAGGGTTTTCCTTCTTCTCGCTTCTTGTCGTAAAACTCTCGTAGTCTTCTATTGCGTGGAATAATCTCATCAGTCGTTTTCTTTTTACGTGCATCTCGAATCCCACTTTGAACAGCCATATACAGGGCATGACGAAGTCTACATGAGCCACGTTTGGTAATTCGATTTACGGATGCAGTAAACTTTCCAGAAGAGTAGACACTAGGATCTATTCCAGCGAATGCAACTAACTTTTTGGCACCATTAAACCGATCTATCTCTCCAATTTCGGAAATAATCGTTGCAGCGATTTTTTCTCCAATTCCAGGGATAGATTGAAGGATCTCATATTCTTCAATTTCCTTAGCGAGAGCATCTATTTCATTCGCAATTTTGGATAGATGTTCTTGGTATTGAAGAACAATCTTAACTAAGATCTCAAGGTTAAAGATATGACTTTGGTAGAGGTTGTTTTGAAAAGGATTACGCAGGGCTGCTTCGCGCAACTTCTGTGCCCTTTCCTTTGCCCAAGTCTCCGAACGACTTTTACATAATGAAGCTATCCTATTTGTAATTTCTTTTTCACCTACGCTTAATACTGCCTCAGAAGTAGGAAAGGCTAGTAAAGTAAGCAACGAAACCTTTGAATAGAGGCTTCCAAATACACCTCGGTACTCAGGAAATACCTGGTCGATTAAAGAGTGTAACTGTAACTTTGTTTTCGCTGATATTTCTGCAATATTCTCTTGTTGCCTTGTTAGATTACGAAGGTTCAAGAGTTGAATTCCACGCTTCTTGTATGGTTCTAACTCCTCTTTATAATAGAGTTCGCAAAGGTGATAAGCATCGATTGCATCTGTTTTAACCTTTCGTAGGCTTGAGCTCTTAGCTCTGTGTGAGATAAGAGGATTAACGATAATATAAACATATTTTTGTTCCTCTAAAAACTGAATAACGGGAGTATGATAGTGCCCAGTTGATTCTAAAACGACCGAAGGTTGATGACCACCTGCGGAACTCTCAACTTCTTGAAGGTACTCTAATAAATTCCCCAAACCCTCAAGATCGTGTTTAATACTGAAGCTCTTACGGTATGGTTTGCCTTTATCTAAAAATGCTTGTACCTGACTTTCCCCTTTTGAAACATCCAGACCAATGACTGGATTCATACTGTATCTCCTCCAAGTAATGCAATATTAGTCGGTATCCCCTAGGGCTTCTTGTAATGTCATAGGTTCGCTTGTTAAACGGGATCGTTGTCCCAACCAGCCTGAAACATGTTTATACAAGTAGGGGGTGAACAGTTTAGCTGACGGGATTAAATCCCACGGGGGCGACGTTCTACCCCGACTACCGTAATCATATGACCATATAGAAAAAGGTCAACCAGAAAAATCTGGCTAACCTTATATTACGAACGGGGGCTTTAGTTCAATAACGCTATTCAACAATCGGGCGCTTTTCTGTAATAAAGAACAGCGCTTATTTTCATCATAGGGCCAGATTGTTGAA
>NZ_JBALOW010000088.1:20378-23694 GCF_036965085.1 Bacillus sp. JJ1532 | reverse complement strand
GTCCCTGGTACATCACTTTTCTCCACCATGCTTCCCTTTATAAAAATTATTTTTCAATAAATTATCCCACCCCTGTCCTTTCCTCCCTCCCCCCTATATATAAAGAGTGAGAGGAGGTGATCAACATGGCAGAGGCATTAATGATCGAGACACGGCTTCGTCTAACGTTCGAAACAGGATTAAATGAAAAGGGCGAACCGATTTTCAAGTCGCGAACTTTTGGAAATGTGAAAAAGATGGCGACAGCTGATCAGCTTTTTCAGGCTGCAACGGCAATTGCATCACTTAGCAAGGACTCCCTATCTACCATTGTCAAAAATGACAGCTTTGACATTCTTGGCTAAGCAGAGGCTCTGGAGCTAGATTCACACATTTAATAAAGCGAAAGGAGGACAAAACCCATGGCAAAATCATTAGAATTAACATTTGTGACGGATTCAGGGAAGCTTTCAAGACTTTCCATTGATAACCCGAAGGAGCCGATTGATCCAGCTGCTGTTAAACTAGCAATGGAGCAAATCATCGCTGCGGATGTGTTCCAAACGATGAACGGCACTCTTGCTTCGGCAAAAGAAGCAAGAGTCATCGAGCGTAACGTCACCGCCTATGAATTAGTCTAGTTACACACGATCGTTAACCCAATAAATGAGGCCGGTTCTGCTCCTATGCAGACCGGCCTCTTTGTGTTTGGAAAAAAACTACGGGGCACGCGCTCAAAAACCGACAAGCACACCCCATAGACCATTTCACTTATATTTTAAACTGATTAATTATTTCCTGAAGTTCCTCTGCCATATAAGATAGCGAAGAGGCAGAAGCTGCGATTTCCTGCATGGAGGCTAATTGTTCCTCGGTTGCGGCGGAAACATTTTGGCTGTCTGCTGTTGTTTTGACAGCAATTTCTTCGATGCCGTGCACAACGCCAACTACCTGTTCAGTGCCCGATGAAGTTTCTTTTATAGAGACAGAAATCGTTTGAATTTCAGCGCTTACGTGATCGATAAATTGCTTGATTTCATGGAAGGCCTCTCCTGCACTTTGGGCAAGATCCATCCCTTTTTCGATTTCGGTTGTTCCTTTTTCCATCGATTCGACTGCTTGGTTCGTGTCAATTTGAATGGAGGAGATGAGTTGTCGGATTGTCTCAGTTGATCTAGAGGATTGCTCCGCTAACTTACGCACCTCATCCGCAACTACGGCAAAGCCTTTTCCATTTTCCCCTGCTCTTGCCGCTTCAATGGCCGCATTTAATGCCAGAAGATTCGTTTGGTCGGCAATCCCCGAAATCACATCAATGATTTGATTAATATCGATCGATCTTTTTCTTAAATCCTCAATGACCACGCTAAGCCTACTAATCGTTTTGTGAATATTGGTCATTTGTTCGGATGTTAGTTGAATCGCTTGATTTCCATTGTTGACAATGTTTACAGCGTCCATGGATGTATCGCGGGCGGCCTGAGAATGGCTCAGCATTCTTTCCATTTCCCCAGACATCGCCGTTACAATATGATGGCTTTCCTCAACCATCTTGGATTGGCGTTCTGTTCCGGAAGCAACCTCCTGAATGGCATCGACAATTTGCTCCGTTGCAGTATTATTTTGCTCCGAGCTTGCCAACAGCTGCTCTGATGAGGCAGCCAGCATTTCGGATTTCGCATCAATATTACGGATCAGCTCCCGGAGAGCCCCCACCATTTTATTAAAGCTAATGCCTAAATGGCTGATTTCATCATTATTTTTAACATCAAAGGTTTGAGTCAGATCGCCCTCGCTGACTTTTCCAGTTGCTTCAACTAGCTGGTTCAAAGGTCTCGTAATCGACCGGATCACAAAATAAGAAAGCACGGCTCCGATCACGATAAAAAGTCCAACCATTAATAGAGTCATCATGAGAATCGGTTTCGTATCCTGACTGACCTCATCCAAGTCCATAACACCAGCAATTTTCATCCCGGTTATTTCGTTCGTTGTAAAATCAATCTGGTTATGGCTATCATCGACCTGTCCATCCCTCTGTTCTAATAAATGCTGAACCCAGCTGCCTTCTGCCTTTTCGCCTGCCGCAATTTTTGGATGGACGAGATAATTTCCTTCAGCACTTATAAGGATCGGATATCCGTTTTTTCCAATCTTAATTCCATCTGTTAACTTGTTTAATGCTTCAAGGCTAAGGTCCATCCCAAATACCCCTGAACCATCCTCAAGCGTGTGAGCAATAGTCACGATCACCCCACCCGTAAAAGCATCAATATATGGCTCTGTAATAAACGTTTCATTGCTCTTCGCCTTAGAACCAATGTACCAAGGACGCTTTCTAGGATCATACCCATCAGGCAAATCCTGTTCTGGATAAGAGAAAAAATCACCGTTCTCTTCTAAACCTATATAAACAACCATCGCTTCCGGATGCAGTACTTGATATTCCTTCAATTGCTCGATCGTTTTTTGGACCTGTTTCTCTGAAAAAGAGCCTTTATTAAAGCTTCCAGCAAAATAAGACGCCGCATTTCCCTTAGGCTCAATAAAGCTAGTAATAAACTTATCAATGACTAAAACATTTTCCCTCGAACTAATCTGGATTTTTTCCTTAATATTGGTTTGCGCATTTAAATAGGAAGAGAGACCGATCGTTACAGATGGCACTAACAATATCAAAATAAATGATAGCATTAGTTTTTTCCTAATCGTCAATGCAAAAATGGGTTTTCTCTTTGGCTTGGTTTTCACGGTGATGGAGGCCTTCCTTTCATTTTCAACTTTTCTCCGCTTTAATAGTAAAAAGCTACCCTGTTAAAAGTAGCCAAAAGGGACTCTTATTCACATTTCGAATCATGGCGATGATAGAAAATAGATTGCAAGATTTATCTGCCGGTGCGCCCAATGCTATTAGACCAATAGCACTTAATCCCCCCATTAAATTGAAATTATGTAAGCCCTTTCATTCGAATTATAACCGTGTATTCCCCAATTTTCAACAAGATTCGGCATATTCATAAAATTGATTTTTCCTTGTTCCTGGTTATAAAAAATAGATATAAGGTTGGAGCTATTACATAGTAGAAGAGGAGAGAGGCCGGGGGAATTTACCGTATTGCGACATTTATTAACTAGTTAAGGGACAAGGATTGGGTGATTCTTCTGTTTTATTGTTATAGAGCCTTCTTAACTACATCGGCCGGCATTTTCTCTTCACGAAGAGCGTTATAAAGCCCTCTTAACTACCTTCCACTGCTTTTTTTCTTAACGAAGGGCGTTATAGACCCCTCTTAACTACCTTCCACTGCATTTTTCCTACACGAAGGGCGTTATAAAG
>NZ_JBALOW010000088.1:0-20285 GCF_036965085.1 Bacillus sp. JJ1532 | reverse complement strand
GTATTTTGCCTTCACGAAGAGCGTTATAACCTATTAACCTCCATATTCACCTACTCTATTAACACCTGAATATTACAGACCAAATCTACTTTGTAATAAAAATAGTTTTATTCTGAAACATTCCTGTTATCTTCCTTTGCTAATATACTCCTTAAGAAGAAAGAAAAGGAGAATCTCTCATGAAAAAACTTCTAATCACAATAACAACTGTATTTTTTCTACTAGTTGGATTTTCGAATGCTGCGTCTGCTGCTGAACATACATATAAAGTAAAAAATGGAGATACTCTTTGGTCCATTTCTAAAAAGAATCAAATTACCGTACAGCAATTAAAATCATGGAATAATCTTAAATCAGATATGATTAAGCCTAACCAGGTGTTAAAGATGGCGACTCCAGCAGCTGCACAGGCAAAACCGCCCGCTCCCGCAGTGAAAGCTGCGAGCTATAAAGAAATTACCGTTAAAGCAACTGCCTATACAGCTAGCTGCAAAAACTGCAGCGGTATTACGGCTACAGGACTAAATTTAAAAAAGAATCCAAACTTGAAAGTCATTTCTGTTGATCCTAAGGTAATTCCGCTCGGATCGAAGGTTTTTGTACCTGGTTACGGGGAAGCGATCGCTGCCGATAAAGGCTCCTCTGTAAAAGGAAACAAAATTGACGTGTTTATTCCTTCTCAAAAGCAGGCTATTCAATGGGGAAATAAAACCGTGAAGATTAAAGTGTATAACTAATTTAAAGAGACAAAAAGAGAGCGACTCTTATTTTGAGCCACTCTCTTTTTTATTGAGGTTTGTCCTAACTGGATTGTTTTAATAATTCAGCTGCTTCGGACTCGCTGATGTCTTTAATTAAACTTAGTTCACTTATGATATTCCGCTGCGCTTGATTGAGCATTTGCCGTTCACTCGTATTAAGCGACTTTTCCTTGTTGCGATGCAGGAGATCCCGAACAATTTCAGCGGAATCCTCCACCCTACCTGACTTCAGCTTCTCCATGTTCGATTTGTATCTTTCCTTCCAAGGAAGGCCGCAGTCTGACTCCACATTGTGAATATCAAACAAAATATCTTTCATTGTTTCTCCGTCTAGGATGGAGCGAACACCGGAATCCGTCATTGTTTTCAATGGAAGCATGACGTCCATTTTATTCAATGGTATGTGAATCACACAATACTCCTGTGTCTTCCCTAGAATTTCCCGTTCTTCTATGGCCTCAATGATACCTGCCCCATGCATTGGATAAAAAACCTTATCGCCAATTTGAAACATATCATCACCTCCATATTACCTTCATTAATAATGGTAACACAAGGCGATTTTTAAAGCAAATTTATTAATATAACACGAAACGTTTATTATGGTCAATACATTTTATAAAAATATTTTTTAAAAAATAAAATTGTAATATTTAGGCGTTTTCAGACCAACAATGCTAGAGATTCCTAACTAGGAAACCGACAAGACACCCCATTCCAAAAAATGATATAATTATTTCTATTGACTATTTGTAAAAGGAGGGGTTTCCATGTCTACCATTCCAGAGCATTTCCTCGAGCCGTTGGATTTTGCGGCGAATGAATTGAAGGATATGCTGAGCCCGAAGTCGCCTGAGGATGAGCGCTTGGTTCAGAAGGGGCTGATGCTTTTTCGGCAGGGGCTTGTTTCCCATGTTCGCTTTGATCGGAACGAGATCACGGGTGTGGTTCAGGATGTGACGCCAGCAAAGGTTAGGCTTGATCCTAATTTTATCAATTTAAGTGAATGCTCGTGTCCGGCCGATGGGTTTTGCCGGCATCAGCTTGCTGTGTTTTTCTATCTTCTTTCGCAGGCGAAGAGTGTGACGGATTGGGTCAATGATTGGAGACAGCCTTTGCAGGAGAGTAAAACGGTCAAGCTTCTCGGCCTTCAGAGAGCAAAGGACCTGTTAACGACTTCAAGCAGGCAAAAGCCTGATTATGATAACTGGGTGGAAACCATTCACGAAAGCTTCGATACGATTATGACCGGGAACGGTGAGCCGAAGCCCTATTATATGAATGAACTTTTTCAAATCTATACGAAGCGATGGCAAGCCAATGCACCTTTTGAGCAGGAATGGAAGCTCCTTTATCACTTGATTGGCTACTTCTTTAGCTTTAAAAAGCTGATGGAACTGAGCATTCAGTTCGGGCACTCGGGAGAAATCATAAACCGTTACTATCACCATCTTTTTCAGGATTTGATGGAGGATATTTTGGATGTGACTCATAAACTATCGGTTCACTCCCTCCCCTTTGCCTTCGATGATTTTATTGAAAAATTAAAAGGGGATTCCACCGATATCCTTAAACATGATTTCCCGCTTGAATTTGAACAAACTCAATTGTATCGAATCTTGTGGATGAAATTTTTCAAGAAGAAGGCTTGGTGCCAGGAAGAAATCGAAAAACTGCTGGCTATTAAGGACAAAAATTCCCCGATCATTGTGGCCATTATTCATCAATATATCCTATTGGGGAAAGATGAGGATGCTGTTGATCTTTTGGCGGTTCCTGAAGAAGGGATGACTCCCTATTTCCTGACCTGGCTTGATTATTTTACCCAACAGAAGGAATGGAAACGAATGGGACCTTATGTTGAGGAATTTATTAAGAGGCTTCGGGAATACCTTCAACTATCAGAGAATCATTATGTTAACCGGAATTTCTCTAATCTTGCCATAAAAGTGATACAACCTTTCTGTTCGGCAACGGGCAGAGACGATTTATATGAAAAAGCTCTCGTTGAAACGCTGCCATTCAGCTTTAATGAATATGAATATCTTCTTTTTGAAAATGGCGCCTTTGATCGCTGGATTGATTTGCAGGCCAGAATGAACCACGATATTGACGTGCTGCCAAAGAGCCGGATCAAGGAAATTGAAAAAGATGCGCCATCACTGCTTTTGCCGCTTTATCATCAGTCGATCCAAAACCATATTTCCCATAAAGGCCGAGACCATTACCGCATGGCTGTCCGGAAATTGAAAAAGCTCCGGACGTTGTACAAGAAGCTGAAAAGACAGGATGACTGGGTGTTTTTCCTAGACACCCTGCTTGAAAAAACAAAACGGCTTCGCGCCTTCCAGGAAGAATGTAAAAGGGGAAAGCTAATCGATGCATGAGATCAGAAAGATAAAAATTAACGTCCGACATATAGATACGAACCTATATAGCCTTTCTGCGCAGAATGATAAGGGGTCTTTTTTAAAACCTGAATTCTGGGGCAAGCTGCTGTTTAATCATCATGAGGAGAGCTTCTATGGAACTCTTTTTCAAGATCATAAAGCCGCGGAGGAGAAGGAAATTCCCCTTAACGGCTGGCAGCTTGTCACATTGTTTGCGAAGGAACGATTTAATTCATTTATCGAGTGGGATTGGGATGAGCTGGCCCAAATTTGTTTAGCCGCCTCTCTTCCTATATATGAGGCGATTTCCGAAAAGGAGTGGATCCCTGATTTTTCAGCCTGGGAAAACGGCCAGTTCCGCTGGGCGCTGCCTGACCGGGTTGTGCAGGAATTTGGTTCCTCCTTTTGGGAGCAGATGATTGGGGAAATGTCTGTTAAGGATTTTACCCACGAGATGTTTCATCATGCATTGGATGCGTTTTTTGAGCGTAATAGCAAGCTGAAAGCCGATTTAAGTGGAAAAATAAATACTTTACGCGGAAGTGAGCTTTCTCCCCGTGATCTTGCTGCCTATTTTGACGAAGAAAGCTGGCAGGAATGGATTGGCCTCAAGGAAAACGAGACTCCTTTTTCCATTGGACTGAAGCTGGAGGAGCCTGCCGAGATCGACGATTCATGGGAGCTCAGCATTTTTCTTCGTGGAAAAAAAGAGCCGGATTTGCTAGTGGATTTGCATGATTATGCGAACTATCCTCGGGGCTGGCGGAAGCACGAGGAGGCGATTACGAAGGAACAGGAAAGATGGCTGAATGTTTTTCCATGGCTTAAAGGCGATCGGAGTGTTGCGACACGTTTAACGGAAGATGAGGCGTGGACATTTCTGACTGAGGCGAGTGAAACTCTCCTTTCTTTAGGAATTGACATTCTGCTGCCTTCATGGTGGCTGGCGATGAAAAATGCCAGTCTTAAGGTGAAGGCTCGTCTTAAAGGGCAGTCCACTAGCCATCGTCCATCCTTTGTCGGGCTTCAGGCGATGTTGGATTACGATTGGCGGATTTCGATGAATGGAGTGGACTTGTCAGAGGACGAGTTCAACAGCATGGTGGAGGAAAAAAGGCGGCTCGTTTATATTCGCGGAAGATGGATTAAGCTTGATCCTGGGTTTGTTCGGCAAATACAGGATTTAATGAAAAAGGCCGAAAAGGAAGGTCTTCATGTCCGCGATTTAATCGAGCAGGAACTTCTTGCGGGTGATTCCGAACAAGAAGACGAACTCGACAATCCGAAAACCTTTGCCCGTATTCAAATTGAAATGAACCGGCAGTGGAAGCAAATGGTGAAGCAGCTTCGCGATATTAAGGATATCCCCCTCGTGGAAGTCCCCGCTGCATTTCAAGGGGATCTCCGTCCTTATCAAAAGCTCGGCATGAGCTGGCTGCTATTTTTGCGCAAGTATGGATTTGGCGCTTGTTTGGCGGATGATATGGGGCTTGGAAAAACAATTCAGCTGATTTCCTACCTTTTAAAAGTGAAGGAAGAGGAAGCAGACTCTGGCCCTGCGCTGATTATTTGCCCGACCTCCGTGCTCGGAAACTGGCAAAAGGAAATTGAGCGGTTTGCCCCTAAGTTGAATGTGTATCTTCATTATGGTGGGAACCGGTCTAAAAGTGAGGAGTTTGTGGAAAAAGCTTCTGCAGCCGATGTCGTTCTTACCTCGTACGGACTGACCGCTCTAGATGTTGAGGATTTTGAGAGTGTCGAATGGGGCTCGATTAGCATTGATGAGGCGCAGAATATTAAAAATGCGCAAACGAAGCAATCGAGGGCGGTTCGGAGGCTAAAGGGCAAGCATCATATTGCTTTGACCGGCACCCCGATGGAAAACCGCTTATCCGAGCTTTGGTCGATTTTTGATTTCACCAACCATGGCTATTTAGGCAGCATGGGCCAATTCCAAAAACGCTTCGTCCTCCCGATTGAAAAGGATGATGATAAGGAAAAGGTTGGGCAGCTTCAAGCTTTTATCCGCCCTTTCCTGCTTCGCCGCACGAAACGAGACGAAGAAGTGGCGCTGAATCTCCCAGACAAGCTCGAGCAAAAGGAATACTGCCCGTTAACAGCCGAGCAGGCCAGCTTGTATGAACAGCTCGTCAAGGACACATTCGAGCAAATCGAAAGTCTATCAGCATTCGAGCGAAAAGGGTTAATTTTACAAATGCTCAGCCGGTTGAAGCAGCTTTGCAACCACCCCGCTCTTTATTTAAAAGAGGAAAAGCCTTCGAAGGTGATTGAACGTTCGGCTAAGCTTGAGAAGCTGAGTGAATTGGTCGACTCGGTTCTCGATCAAGGAGAAAGCTGCTTAATTTTTACTCAATATATTGAAATGGGCAATATTATTCGCGGGATGATTAAGAAACGATTCGGTGTCGAGGTGCCATTTTTGAATGGCAGTGTTCCGAAAAATGAACGCGACCGGATGATTGAGCAGTTCCAGAACGGGAAGTTTCCTGTCTTTCTTTTATCCTTAAAGGCGGGCGGAACAGGTTTGAATCTGACTGCGGCCAACCACGTCATCCATTATGATCGCTGGTGGAACCCTGCCGTTGAAAACCAAGCCACCGACCGGGCCTACCGCATCGGCCAAAAACGCTTCGTCCACGTCCATAAAATGATCTGCACCGGCACCCTCGAAGAAAAAATCGATGCCATGCTAGAGAAAAAGCAATCGTTGAACGATCAAATCATCCAAAGCGAAAGCTGGATTACCGAGCTTTCTACAGATGAATTAAAGGATTTGGTGTTTTTGAATTAATGTGATGGTGCTTAAGCGAAATATCTTCAAAGTGACCGATATAACCGCGAAAGTTGCAGATATTTAAGTTTGCTGGACAGGTTTTCGGGGTTTTCCTGAAACCTGTCCGAGTAACCGGACTTGATGGACAGCTTTTCATGGATTTCACAAAACCTGTCCGAGTAATCTAACTTGTTGGACAGCTTTTCGTACTTTTCATAAAACCTGTCCGAGTAAACTGACTTGTTGGACAGGTTTTCGAGGTTTCCACAAAACCTGTCCGAGTAATCTAACTTGATGGACAGCTTTTCACGTTTTTCACAAAACCTGTCCAAGTAACCTAACTTGATGGACAGCTTTTCACGGTTTTCACAAAACCTGTCCAAGTAATCTAACTTGATGGACAACTTTTCGCATTTTTTACAAAACCTGTCCAAGTAACCGGACTTGTTGGACAGGTTTTCGCATTTTACCAAAAACCTGTCCACATCCAATCCCCTCTCCAGCCTTAGCTGCCAATCGTCTGATCACCATCAAGACTTGGCGGCTGTTTTTTTATGGCTACTTTCTTTGGTGCGTTTGGCCGATACGCCATATATGAGACTCGGTTCCCTTCTTTAATTAAAAAACAGGATAAGTAGCGATAATTGGCGGATATTGTTCTGGGTTTCCTCACCTCTATGGAGCCTTTTTTGAAATCAAATAAATAATCGATTGATTGTTGGGTGTTATTTTCTAGGTAGTAAAAACGGAGGATTGTATTTTTTCTAAGAGGAACTTTTTGATATGATTTCGGTTTTTGGAGGTTAATTAACTTGAGGGCGTCAAAAAAACCGGGTTGGTAATTGATATTAAGATGTTTCTTACTGAATTGCTCCCTGCAAAAGTAAAATGACACTCCTAACTTGTTTTCTTTTTTAAATGACACATCAAACCACTCCTATTCCACCCTAACACACTATCAGGACTATTTACCTAGTTAAATTCGACAGGTTTCACTAAATTCCTTTAAATAATCCCTAATAAACCTACAAAATTTTACTTTTTCACTCTTTTTTGTAAATTTCCTCATTCATACGCGTGACTAACAGGAACACAAATCCCCTTTCTAGTCATTTTCCCGCTAAGTTTAGAGAAAAAGAACTTGTGAAAAGCGGTGAGTACATGTCTTTATCTACAAAGCTGAGGAAGCTTAGGGATGAGCAAAATTGGGGCTGTGTTTAGTAGCAAATTCACTGAAGGTTCATCAGTCTACCATTAGCAAATGTGAAACGGGGGAAATTATTCCGAACTACCAGACTCTTCTTCAGCTCGCTAAAATTAATAACAGTGAGAAACGAGACATTGGATCGGATACTTATATTTTAAAAAAGGGCCCTATTGATCATGATTTGGATATGATTAAGAAATCACTCTTGGAGCTATATAATTTTGATGAAAAGACAAAAGCCCAAACAATTAGGGTAGTTCAGTTTCTTATACTGGGAATGAAACAAAAGTAAACAAAAACCGGCGCGATATGCGCCGGAAATAGTGGGGGATGGGGAATGTATTGATTCTCTCTATGAGGGGGAAAGGTGAATTGAAAACCTGAGGAACACTCATGAAGGGTATTTTTCCGAAATCACCTTAGGATCAGGGTGAACAGGTTGATAGACGGGCAATAATGACTCGCGGAGGATGACTTCTAATTGATTGACCCGATTGGTTAAGTCGTTTACTCTTTCGTTGGATTTGCCCAACATTCTTATTAATGCCTCAACTAGGCTTTCTAATTCCCTCTCTTTGTTCAATTCCTAAGCCTCCATTCCTGCGGGGATAAATGCCTCTTCTGCACGCTTTTGTTCGAGAAATCTCACAGAATCTGCTAACACCTCGGTTACATAAACTCTGATTCCTTCTTGATTGTCATAATATCTTGTCTGAATTCTGCCGGTAATTCCAATTAAAGAGCCCTTACGGCAATAGCGCGATGTATTTTCAGCAGTCTTTCTCCATAGGGTGCATTGAACAAAATCCGCCCCAACTTCTCCTTGCTGATTGCGGTACTGACGATTTACGGCCAAGGTTACGTTGGTCACGGCTGTTCCCTCGGGTGTTCTTTTGATCTCCGGGTCCTTGGTCAATCTGCCTACTAACGTTACTTGATTGATCATTCATTTCTCTCCTCTCTCCAACATGCTCTTATCTTAATCCCTGAATAGCATGAGAGTAAAAAGTCGAAAATTGAATTATGAGGGGTATTTTTGCAGGAAAAAGTCAGTTTTAATGGGTATAAAGGTTCACTCCAAATTGAAAAACGCTTTAAAAATGCAAAATTAGACATTTTACTAAAGAAAATTCGACAAATCAAAATGCATTGGTATTCCTGCCAAATTCGATTACCAAATAGGTCTATGTTATACTTTCAATAAGCCATACGGACGGGAGGAAAAGGATGAAGACGTTTAAACTCATCTCGCTGCAAGTTGTCGAGGATGATTCATTGGTAGATATCGACCTGAATGACGGGTTAATTATTAATCAAGAGAACGATCAGAATACTTGGATGCTAGAGGCCTATGTGAACAATATGTATAATGATTATTTTCAGAAATTGTCCAAGCAAGGCGAAGATATCATTGTTCAGGTTGTCATCACGAAAAAGGAAAACAGCCCAGCCGCCTTCCAAACAAAGATTGTCACCATTAAACCTTTGACTGATCATATTAGTATTCTTTTTGAAGGCAAACTGAAGAAAACGAATTATGATTATGCGGAAATAGTTTTGAAAAAACTCATTGATCAGGGTTTAACAGGGGATGAGCTATTGAAGGAATTTAAGACCATTCTCCGTGGAAAGCCTCAGATTACTGCTGCTAAAGGTGATTAAAATAGGGCAACTCTAAGCCAAGAAATTGACGTGGAGTTGCCCCTTCACATATTATCTACTTATTATCATTATCATTATCATTAAGGTCAAGATTGTCATTATTGTTGTTGTCGTTCATGCCGTTGTTGTCGTTCAAATCATTATTTCTGTCTAAATTGTTGTCATCATTGATGACCCCATTGTTATTGTCGTTGTTGTTTGGCGGAGGGGGTTCTTGATCATTGGTTGCACAACCGGCTAAAAGCAACGCTGCAAGAACAGAACCGCCAATTAGGTTTAAAAGCTTTTTGTTCATTCGAAAAAGCTCCTTTCAAATATGTTTTTTTAAGTTGACCTTTTTTACGGGTCTCCTGTTATAATTCCCAAAATCGTCTGCAACTTGCATAAAAAAAAAGAAAGCCAGCAATTTATATGCTGGCTTTCTTACGAAAACATTTCGTCAATTTTAACAAAAACCTACTGCAAAGCAAACATGATTTCAGTTTCGCACACAAGCTCTCCGTCGACAGTCGCAATTGCTTTTCCTTTGCCCATTGGCCCCTTAAACCGAATCATTTCAACCTCTAGACGCAATTGGTCACCTGGCTTCACTTGTCTTTTAAAACGGCATTTATCAATTCCAGCAAAAAGAGCTAGACGTCCGCGATTTTCTTCTTTTTTCAGCATCGCAACAGCTCCCACCTGAGCTAGCGCCTCGACAACCAGAACACCCGGCATAACCGGATAATCAGGAAAATGCCCGTTGAAAAATTCCTCATTGGCCGTTACGTTTTTAATTCCGACTGCTTTATGACCTTCCTCCACCTCAAGAATACGATCAACCAGTAAAAAAGGATAACGGTGAGGAATGATTTCTTTAATTTGTTCAATATTTAGCATAATTAGTACCTCCTACTAATATTAGGTTATAGTTTATTGTACTAAAAAAAGAAGCATACGGGAAGTTTGAAATCGTGAGGTGGGAGTTTATTTTGAAGTTGGCAGCCATTTCTGGCAATTTGTCTGCCTATTTTGTTGGTTATCAGCTAATTTCAGTACTTTTTCAGCCAATTTTGATGGTTTATCGGCAATTCCACCACTTTATCAGCCATATCCCCTAAGCTCCCCCAGCAAGTCCAAAAAAAAGAGGCCTATGCCCCTTTTATTCTCGTTCTACAAGGTCGACAATATGCGTCCAGGTAGACTTCTGGAATATATCTTTCGCATTGCCGCCTCCCATTACACCATACCCGAAGGCTGCTCCTGCTATACCGCTTAGAGTAATTAAAACAGCAACAATGATAATCCGCAGCCAAATCGGAATCATACGCACCCGAATACGGCGATTGCGTCTCTTTTCCGCCATGGTTGTGCGTTCTTTTTTTAATTGTTCACGTGATTTCGCTGCTTCTTGATTATTGTTGTTGATTGACATGTTTATTCCCCTTTTAACGAATTCCGTTGATGAGTCCCATCATTTGGTCAGCGATAGAGACGGATCTGGATTGGAATTGATAAGAACGCTGAAGATTAATGAGCTCGGTCATCTCCTTGGACATATCCACATTTGACTGCTCCAAGGCGCGCTGCTGCATGGAAATTTGATTTCTTAAAGGACCATTAAGATCCGTTAAAATATCATTCACTGGCGTATTTAATTCAGCCATATTTTCCGGCAGACCGAGGAGATTTTCTCCTTTTTGCTCAAGAAATTGCGATTTCTTAATAAGAACGACACCAAGATTAAATTCACTTGTACGGCCATCCTCCAAGGAGGCCACCAGTCGGCCTTCGTCCTGTAAAGTAAATTCCTTCACATTATTACTAACAGTAATTGGATTATTGTTTTCATCCAAAACCGGATAACCATTGCTCGTGACAAGCATGTTTTCATTTGCTGATAACGGAGTTAAGTAAAAGGCACCGTCCCTCGTATAGCGGATGGCCGAGCCATTCTCCCCTTGCTCGAGCACTTTAAAATACTGGCCCTCTGCAGTCATGGCCATATCAAGCGAACGGTCTGTATTCTTCAAGCTGCCCTGGCTCCCTACGATTTGCGATTGAGCAAGCTTGGCCCCAACTCCTTGACGAATTCCGTTAGGTGTTAATCGATTGACCTCTAATTGAGGGAGTGTCTGATTATTAAACTGCTGAAAAAGCAAATCCGTGAAATTCGCTTCTTTGCGCTTATAGCCCGTTGTATCGATATTTGCCATATTATGACTGACAATATCCATTTGTTTTTGCAGCTGGGTTAATGTATTCTGTGCCGTAATCATCGTTCTATTCATAGTTCATCCCCCTTTGCCGGAAAAATTTTAGTTCCACCCCAAAAATTACCCGATACGCCCAATTTCATTCGCAGCTTTTTCCATACTCCGGTCATAGGCTTGAAGCACCTTCTGATTCGCCTCAAACGATCTGTAGGCTGATAGCATTTCTGTCATCGTTCTACCAACATCCACATTAGAACGCTCTACAAACCCTTGCTGAAGCTTAAATTGGACTCCTGCCGCATTATAAGCACTCGGAAGCTGATTGCCATCCTCTGTTCGAAATAACCCGTCTCCTTGCTTCATAAGGCGGTTAGCGTCCTCCGCGAACGCGATTCCCAGTCTTGCGGTTTCTCCGCCCTCACCCGTCAACACACCATTTTCATTAAGCGTAAATCGATCACTAGTCAACTGGATGCGATTCCCCGCTTCATTCAATACAAAATGGCCGCTTGCGGTTGTTAAAAAGCCTTGTCCATCCACAGTAAAGTTTCCATTTCGTGTATATTGCTGTTCCCCATTTGGACCCGCTATTGTAAAAAACACACTGCCGTTAACAGGCAAAGACACATCCAGTAAAGCCATGTCCGTTTTAATGCCTGTTTCTTTTAAATCACCCTGCAAAAAAGCCGGCATCGCCTCCTGCATATAAACCCCTGTATTCAAAGCGCCAATCCTTCGATTGAAAGGCAGACGAAGCCCGTCTTCCGTTGGGATCACTTCCTGGTCAAATCGCTGCAACAGCATTTCCGGAAACGCACGCAAGGCAGATTGATCAGCCTTAAAGCCCGGTGTATTCGCATTCGCCATATTATTCGTCAGCATTTCTGTTCTTTTCTGCTGTGCCACCATCCCGGAGGCTACTGTATAAAACCCTCTGAACATAAGTTCACCTCATTAGAAAACTTTTGAAAAATATGTATAAGCATCCGTTTGGAAACGGAATATATTTATTAGCATTACTTCTATTATAGAAAAAATCTTCAAAATAAACATTATAAAAAGTAAGAATTTTTGCAGATATTATTATTTTACCATTTTCTAAAGCAGCCTAAGATAAAAAATCGAGCATAAAACCTCGATGATTTCATACTCGATTTTGTTATTTTTCACTTAAAATTTATCCAAGCTTGCGCTTCGGAAGCTTGTCAATATTATCTAGCATAATACCCGTTCCAATCGCTACGCAATCCATTGGGTTTTCAGCTATTAAGACAGGTACTTTCAATTCTTCGGCAAGAAGGGTGTCGATGCCGTGGAGAAGCGCGCCCCCGCCTGTTAGAATAACACCGCGATCAATAATATCAGCAGATAGTTCAGGTGGCGTCCGTTCAAGAACACTTTTTGCCGCCTGTACGATGACCGCTACAGATTCCCTTAAAGCACGTTCAATTTCTTCTGAACGAACTGTGATCGTTCTTGGAAGGCCTGATACCATATCGCGTCCGCGAATATCCAATTCCTCGCTCTTTGATCCTGGGAATACGGTTCCAATGGTTGTTTTAATATTCTCAGCGGTTCTTTCCCCGATTAATAGCTTGTACTCGCGCTTAATATATTGCAGAATCTCACTGTCGAAGGCATCTCCTGCCATTTTAATCGAAGATGAGGTTACGATGTCACCCATAGATAAAACCGCAACATCTGTCGTTCCCCCACCAATGTCAACGACCATGTTTCCGCTTGGCTGGAAGATATCCATACCGGCGCCAATCGCGGCTACCTTAGGCTCTTCCTCTAAATAGATCTTCTTACCGCCACTCTTTTCTGCCGCTTCTTTAATCGCCTTTTGCTCCACACTTGTGATGTTCGTTGGGCAGCAAATTAAAATGCGTGGCTTTGATAAAAAGCCTTTCACATTCAATTTGTTAATAAAATGCTTCAGCATAGCTTCTGTTACGTCAAAATCCGCTATAACTCCATCTCTAAGCGGGCGAATAGCTGCGATATTGCCAGGCGTCCGTCCCACCATTCTGCGCGCTTCCTCACCTACTGCCAAAACCTTATTCGTGTTCTTATCAATTGCTACCACAGACGGCTCATTCAAAACAATTCCGCGGCCCTTCACGTGAATCAGCACGTTAGCCGTTCCTAAGTCAATTCCAATATCCCTTGCAAACATTCTCTCATCTTTCCTCCTTGACTACTGGCCTGCATTGTCCGCCACCTGCTCATGGACATAATTAAGCACCAGGCCAGGTCTGCCCAGTACACGCCTTATGCATTTAGCTATATTAAGCGAACCTCGCTATATTTAAAATTCTTCAACTTATGCTCCAGAAAAAATGAAGCACTCCACTTGCCTAACTCACCTAGTTGTAGACCTTTTTGATTATACGAATCAAGTTCTATCCTAATTCTATATTCTACCACACTCAAGGCGAATTAAATAATTTTTTGTCAGAATATGTGTGGGTTTTTGAAGATTTTTGTCGTAAAAGAAAAAAAAGCAGCCAGAGCCTTTTATTTGGCGCCTGACTGCATTTTTTGTTGGCTTTGCTAATAAATATTGTTGAGGATCAATCCGCCTTAGCATACCTGCTATCTTATTTTCGTTGCATAAGGCTAATAATCAACAAAATCATTTTCTTGTTTTACTTTAATACTTCTCCCTCAATTTCTTCTTTCTTATATTTCATTTTTGTAGCTTCTCCCCCGCGTAAATGTCGGATTGATTTATGGTAATCTAGAATTTCCTTCACTTCATTCGCCAGTTCAGGGTTAATCTCAGGTAGTCTTTCTGTTAAGTCTTTATGGACTGTACTTTTGGATACGCCAAACTCCTTCGCGATAACGCGAACTGTTTTTCTCGTCTCCACGATATACTTTCCAATCTTGATAGTTCTCTCTTTGATGTAATCGTGCACACCACTCGCCCTCCCTAAATTGGATGTGAGAAGTGCGAAATGAGACTCGCTTTTCGCTTTGATCTATACTCTGTTCCGCATGGCGGCTATATTCGGAGAATTCTCCATACGGCAGAAAGCTTTTACTTTCTGAGCTTGCGGTGAATAAACATGTCCTAAGGCACATTCAATACTATCTGCAAAACGACTCCTCACCTCAACCACTCTCTTTGTCAGGTTTGTATCAGTCTATTAGCTTGGTTGCAGATATATGCACGAAAAACACATTAGGGACAAGGTATCGCTAAAGTTTTTTGAAGATTTAGTATTTAACGGGAGATTTTGACTAAAAATATTGTATTTTTGGTAATGGACTGACAGTTTTTAAGGAATAGTGTTCTAAAAAATTTGAAGTAAGGAGAATGGTTTTACTTCACAGTCTCATCCCAGATCTAAGGGGATTTTTGTAGGAAAATGAGCTTTTACCGGTTATTTCCCGAGAAATTGTCGATTGAGGAATTTCCCTGTCAGTAAATGGATAGCGGTCATTCACGCCAAAAAGCCCGCCGAATCGGCAGGCTTTGGCTTATATTATGCGTTTGAAGAATCCTTAGAATTTTGTTCTGTTTCGTTATTCGTGTCTTCTTCGGAATCTTTCTCATCATCGCTTGTACCTTTTTCTGTATCTTCCTCAGAGGCTTTTTCATCTATAGCATCTTGATCATCAGATGCTTTCGTTTCATCTTCCTCACTAAGCTCCTGTAATGTGCTTAATGGTTTTTGGAAGTAATCATGCGGGTTAAGTGCAACGTTATCTTTGCGAATTTCGAAGTGTACATGGACACCTGCTTCCGCATCAAACATGCTTTCACCAGCTTTTGCAATCACTTGGCCTTGCTTAACCTGACTGCCAACCTCGACACTGATCTCTTTAACAGATTGATACTGTGTTACAATTCCTTTGTCATGTTCAATTTCAATGACATTTCCCAACAGCACATCTTCTTCAATCTTCGTAACCGTTCCACTTAAGGATGCAACGACATCAAATGTTTCGCCATCCTTCATCCCAATATTGATACCTGTGTTTTGGTGATATTGGTTTTCGTATAGGACAAGTGCTGCTTCCTGTTCTTCTGCTTTGGCATCTGCGTCATAGAAAGGTCTTTGAATGACTGATGCATCGACATCTTTTACAGGCATCATGATGTTTTCCATAGATCGGTTTACTTCGATTGCTGGTTCATTAAACTTTTTCCCCGGTACATCGGTAGCGCTATTATCCACGCTATCTGGATTCGCTGAATTATTATTCGCGTTTTGGTACCAAAGAACCCCGGTTAGTATGATTGCTGCTGCTGCAATGTAGATCGCTGGGAATACCCAACGCTTCTTGAAAAAGCGTTTAAAGCTGGAATTTTGAGAAGATCGTTTCTTTTCTTCCTCTCTCATTTATCATCACCTCAGCAATCATTCTGAACAGATTAGAAGAATTATATACATCCCCGTAAAAATATTTTTTTGGATTATTTTTCGACAAAATTAAAGAAATTATTCATTATTTAAAAATAAATTTTTTCTAGGATAAAATGTGTTCTTTTGGGCATAAAAAAGAGCTGCCTGCTGGTATCGGCAACTCTATGTTCACGTTTACTTAAGCGAAAGGTTAAAATCCTTATATTGAACCTTTCTATGTTTGTGTTTCCCCGACGAAGGGCTGAAACCCTTACATTGAGCCTTCTTACGTTAGCTTTTTCCCGATAAAGAGCCAACCCATTACATTAAACCTTCCAATGTTAGCATTTTACTCAACGAAGAGCCAAAACCCTTACATTAAACCTTCCTATGTTCGCCTTTTACTCAACGAAGAGCCAAATCCCTTACATTGAGCCTACTCACGTGTACACCCTGAAATCACAAACCATACAGATTGTCTTTTCAGGGTGCCTGGCACCAATTTATTTTTTGGCTAATACTTTAGTAAGGTAGTTTTCGGAGTTAGCAATTTCTACGCCTTTATAGTAGTAGGAGATGATGTCTTTGTAGGTTTTGCCTTCTGAGGCCATCCCATTTGCCCCGTATTGGCTCATACCGACACCATGGCCATATCCCCTCGTGTTAATGACAACCTGATCCCCCTGGCGCTTCCACGTGAAGTCTGTGGACCTTAGTCCGAGCTTTTCCCTAATCACCTTACCTGAAAAGACTTTCCCGTTAATTTCAACCTCACCGACACGCTTTCCCGCAGTTCTAGCCGTTATAGTGCCGATCTTATTATTGGAAGGAAGCTTGACTCCTAACCTATTCTCGAAATCTGAAATGGTAAATATTTTTTGGTTGCTGAACTTTGGCGATTCCAAGTCCCATGGGCTTTCTACGCTTTTTAAATAAGGGACTGCGTTTAACCAAATAGCCTCAGAATTCTCGGTATACCCATTACTTGTTGAAAAGAAGCTGGCGTCAATCGGTGAGCCTTCGTAAACTATTATTTGCCCACTCGTTTCCTTGACAGCCTCTGTGATTTTTTCGATTGCCCACTTAAAATCCGGGCCAAATGTTTTTCTGATTTCATCCATATCCTTATAAACCTGATGCTCCACCGTGTCCGTGACAAGCGCTCCATCAGGCAGCTCTGACTTATTTTCTCGCATCATTTGATTCACAATATACGTTCTTGCTGCTAAGGCTTGAGCCTTTAGCGCCTCTTTTTCAAAAGCCCTTGGCATTTCTGATGCTACTACTCCGACAACATAATCCTCTAGCGGAAGCGAATCCACTTGCTTTTTTTTCATTCGAAATACCGCTACCTCAATAGCTGGCTCTTTAGAGGTTTCCACTGTATGCTTCGTGCTGTCTTCCTTATTTAACCGCTCCCCGAGCTTTCCGGACACCTGATCGTCTTTAAAAGGGAGGACTAATAAAGAAGGAATCAGCAGAGTAATGAAAACAAGCAGTGCTCCTAGTACGATGAAAGGTTTAAATTTTGTCATGACTATGCCTCCATAATATGTGATTTAGACCCCTTAGAAGTCTGTCTCTTCTCAATCTTATGGTCGTGGACAGGCTATTATGACAAGAATTTTGGGCTGGAATGTTAAAGGTTGGTAACTCTTTAGGGGCTCAATGGAGGAAAAATAATTTCGAAATATCATCAGAATTCGGGAAGCTAGGCAGGATTGATTTCCACTTTTTCCAAATCACTGCACAACCCCTTCCAAAAAAAGAAAAAACGCAACCCCCACTCATCAGAGGTCTGACGAACGGATTCTGCGCTTCATCTCAAAATTACCTTTTACTAAACAATTCACTCACAAAAGAGACTTTTTAATCTCACAAAACTACGCATTCATATCTGAAACATATCGTTCCACTGGGGCAACGATTTCGTCCACTTCTTTTACGCGCTCAATATCGGCACCAAGGGCAGCCAGCTTGTTGTGGAAATCCACATAGCCACGGTCTAAATGCTTTAATTCCGTTACACGAGTTACACCATCTGCTACCAATCCAGATAAAACGAGTGCCGCAGCAGCACGTAAATCCGTTGCAGCCACTTCAGCTCCCTGGAGATTAGATGGTCCGTTCATAATAACAGAGCGGCCTTCGATCTTAATATCAGCGTTCATACGGCGGAATTCCTCCACATGCATGAAGCGATTTTCGAATACAGTCTCCGTGATCACACTTGTACCGTTTGCATGGAGTAATAAGGCCATCATTTGGGATTGCATATCAGTCGGGAAACCAGGATGAGGCATTGTTTTAATATCAACTGCCTTTAGTTTCTCTGGACCGATGACACGAATGCCTTCTGCTTCTTCAACAAAAAGAACGCCCATTTCTTCCATTTTTGCAATTAATGAGGTGGAGTGCTCAGGGACAGCGCCTTTGACAAGGACATTTCCGCCTGTAATCGCAGCAGCCACCATAAAGGTACCAGCTTCAATTCGGTCAGGGATGATATGGTGCTCCGCTCCGAATAATTGGTCAACACCTTCAATTCGGATCGTACCGGTTCCGGCTCCTCTAACCTTTGCACCCATTTTATTGAGGAAATTCGCTAAATCCACGATTTCCGGTTCTTTCGCTACGTTTTCTAAAATCGTTGTCCCTTTGGCAAGGGTTGCAGCCATCATAATATTTTCCGTTGCTCCGACACTTGGAAAATCAAGATAGATTTTTGCCCCATGCAGGCGGCCATTTGCTGCTTCTGCCTCGATAAATCCATTGCCAACCTTCACCGTAGCACCCATTGCCTCAAAGCCTTTTAAATGCTGATCAATCGGGCGAGATCCAATTGCACACCCGCCAGGCAATGCTACACGCGCACGGCCATTACGGGCAAGTAAGGATCCCATAACCAAAACAGAAGCACGCATTTTACGGACATATTCAAAAGGTGCCTCTACTCTTAATTCTCGTGATGCATTAACAGTGACTTGGTTATGATTAAACTCCACTTCGGCGTTTAAATAGCGTAATACTTCATTGATCGTGTATACATCGGAGAGTGTCGGTACATCACGAATTACGCTCTTGCCATCACTTGCTAATAGTGTTGCGGCGATAACTGGTAAAACAGCGTTTTTTGCTCCTTCTACTTTGACAATACCGCTTAACCTATTTCCGCCGCGGACGATGATTTTTTCCAAAGTGTATTCCCCTCCGCGTCCAATTTCTCTATATTAATATTCAATCGTTAGGATGGGTGTGCCAACTACAAGGGTAGTCTTTCCGCCCAATCCATGATTTCTTATACCTATTTGCAAATTCATATCCTTGCCTTTTGTTTGAATAGCATTATCAAACAATGTCGAATAGGCGGATGCCGATATGAAATTCTCCTCATGTAAACCTTCTATTTTTTTCGCATTAAATGCTGCTAATAAATGGTTTATTTCATTAGGCAAAGTCTTATCAATTTTATCACTGAATTCGCCTTTCAAACAAGAGAAAATTGTGGTATTTTCATGGAAAATGTCAGAAATTCTGCCATTAAAGAGAGATTGGATCTCTTTTTCGGATTCAGCCTTCCAGCCATTCCCTTTCACTTCATAAATGACATACGTTTGAACTTTATTTTTTGTGGGGGTCGATAGAATCTTTATCGTTTCCGTCTGAGAATCTTTATTTAAAACCGCCACGGTTTCCGACTGTTTTTCCAAATCGTTACTCGTCCAAGTCCAATTTGGGTATTGTTTCTTGAGGTCATCTGTATATTTTTTTACCTCATCCACGCTTTGAAGACTTTCCATATTTTCTCTTGCATGCAAAGACCATTCAATGATTAAAATATCTTCGTCTTGTAAAATTGAGGATAGCTTCATAAGATCGAGATCGGTTTTGGCCACAGTCGTTTTATTCCCAAAGTTTAAGACCATAAAACCAAAAGTACCAACAATTGCTAATATTATTTTCAAGTATTTCATATTTACATCCTCCCCCTTACTACCATTGTTACCAAGGAGGAGCTGAGCATACTTGGGAATTGTCGTCACTTTTTGACAATTTAGCTTGAGTCGCCTATCAGCTGCTAGCATAGATATTGCCACAGAACGTGGCGTTCATAGCGACTGAAGCAATTGTAAAATTGAGGATATTGCCCAATTTCTTATATCCTATTCAAAATCGTCAAATTTGGGATTAACTATTTAATGCCAATTTTTAAACATGCAAAAATAGAGCACAACAAATAGAATTGTACTTAAAAATAAGATAATTGAAAACATGTACGAAGACCCATATTATCTACTATTTTGTAAAATCTTTTTTTAAAGTACCGTTTGAAGAATAAGGGGCAATTGCCTCGACCATAGAAGATAATCAAGGAAAAAGTTACTTACGGACGCCCCAATGGCAATCGATAATAGGATGTAGAGTACTCTTGCCTGCATGACACGGTTGGGACGCAAAAGCTGATCAATGCGCAATGCTTGAAGAGCCCACCAGGCTAAAGCAATAAAAACCAAATGTGACATAATGCTAATCAACGCCTGTTGTCCAAATCCTGGAACCATGTATACCACTCCCATCTCCATCGCCGCCATAGGAAAAACTATTTGGGCTATGTATTCGATATTTTTTCAAAAATATGGTCATTACTAAACCGAAAATTGACAATCCGCCTATAATCATAGCATGGAATGCGGCTTTATAATAGGAAATAGCACTTGTCTTACAAAGAATCTTTAAGTTTTGATAAAAGTTCGAATTTGTTAGCTAAATATGGGGAGTTAACAGAAGGATTTTTGGATTTGTCAGCCAGATTCCCGGTTTGTCAGCCAATTTGAACCTTTTTCATGATAATTGTCCGTCCCCATACACTGCTTTGACTTTTCAATCCCAGTTCTCGATGAAATGTCCGTCCTGACTC
>NZ_JBALOW010000087.1:0-8414 GCF_036965085.1 Bacillus sp. JJ1532 | reverse complement strand
AGGTATTAACGTAAGCGTGTTTGGCTCTAAAAGTTTTTTTAAAGGTTGGTGAGAAAATAGTAACTTTAATATTAATGAAAATTAGAAGAAAAAATTGATAGAACACGTAATTTTCGAGCCACTGTTTACCCTTATCCAATGTTTATAATATTTATTATTGGATCGATTTTATTTTCCCTTCTTTCGCTGGTGAATAGGAACTGTGTAAATGAAGTAGTGGGTACAGGGAACTAGACATCAAAATTTCCTTTAACGGCTTTGAGCAGACATTTTTTAAATAAATATATATTGGGTGTATATCAAAACAATTTCCTATTTTTTTATTTTTATATCCAATCATTACAAATGTGAGTTTTGGACAAAACATGAAAAGAAATAACACTAAAAGCAAATGCATCTTTTAAAATTACGAAAGATTAGCTTTATTAATACAAAAATTGTTTTCGTTGGAGATTTTTTTTTAAAAAAACCCTCTTAATATACTTTCCAAACGTCATATTACTCCTCAGAATATGCTAAATATTTAAACGAACTCTCTTTACAAAATTCTTGAAGACGAAAAAGTGTAAGTGAAAGGAAGAGATTGAAGGTCCGACTTAAAGAGGGATTATTAGCTATTTTAGCTGATGGATAAGAGTTACCCTAATTAGTTATCCTGTTCATATTAAAATGGCCAATTGGGGTAAATTGGTAATAAGTGATGATATTGATTAAAGAAAAAAGTGAGCTTGGTTAACGATTGTTTAATAGAAACCAAGCTCTTATTAATTAATTATTCTTGAAATCCTATTTGTTGTACTTTTCCAAATAGTAATTAGTTGACTAATCTTCAATCGCAATCAAAAAAATCTTTTCACTAAAACCACCATGTTATTGAGCCTTATTTTTCAAAATTCACCCTGACATTCTACTAATGAATATTTAATGAACATTCTTATTCGCCCTCGGTACCAAATACGATGGCATTTCCTCTTTCAACTGCCAGATAAAGCTCATTGGTTTATTACCATTGTGACTGACATAATCGGATGTTCCTAAGAAGACGAACGGAGATGTATAGCCGTTCTCCTTTTTATATTCCCGTACAAATAGTGCGATTTTGTGATTATGCTTTTTGTGATGAATGTACCGCTCTGCTGTTTTACTTCCTACACCGACCTGGCTTTGCGTTTGCCAATGAAATAGTCGTTCATTAATTGCATAATCATCGTACAAGGTTGATGGTGAAAAATCTTTTTCAGATTTATTTAATGTGATGAAAAAGATATCTAGATGTTTATCTGCGAAATATTTCGCCCCTTCACGGAATGCAGGATTACTCGATTCGTTATAATAGCCTAATAAGGCTAGTACTTGTGCGGTATTGTATCGGCTATGAACACCTAATGGACACGGAAAATCAAAATCATGCTCCAGCTCCATCGTCTCTAATGATTGGTAAAGAGAGGATAGAATCTCTTGAATTTCTTCCTTCATTTCGGGTACAGATAGGAATTGTCCAATCCCATCCTGCATTGTGTGATAACCTTCTTTAGCGGGATGTGACTTATAAAACGAGTAATAGAGCATCGCTTCCATTAGCCGCTCTTCTTTAGTTTGCACTTCTGGATTTTTAATATAGGTTAGCAAGAATTGAAGAAGCTTCTGCGAATTAAAGTGAAACAAATTAGGCAGCCTTTTCAAGAATGTATTCTCTATATCACTATGAAAGTCTTCAGCTAGCCCTGCCTCCACCTTCATTCTTTTAAAACTACGGTCACCATTTTTTCCGTAAAAATCATATATAGTAAGATGATAAAAGCTTAGAAAGTTTGCCAATGTTAATGCCATGCCTGAATCTTCTTCAAAATATTTCAACTTCGCAATTAAGTTAGAACATGTGTTAGAGCTAGATTTAATATTCCTTAAAATGTACTCTTTCGCCTGCTTTTCTAACTGAACAAAGCAGCCTTTCGGTAAATGGAAGAATCCATTTTCAATATAATGACGGACGGAATGTTTTGATTGTCCAATTAGAGCTCTAAATTTATCTTCAAATTGGTAATTTTGGTGAGCTTGTCCAACATAATCTAGTACCGTTAAGCATTCCTTTCCCTCTGCCAAACGTAGTCCCCTTCCTAATTGCTGTAGAAAGACTGTTAAACTCTCTGTTGGGCGTAGGAAAAGGATTGTATTTACTTCAGGTATATCAACACCCTCATTATAAAGATCGACTACAAAAATAAATTTGATTTCACCATGAACAAGTCAGTGCTGTGCTTCTCTTCTAGTCCTCCCATCGACATTTCCAAATAAAGCGACAGACGGAATCCCAACCTTTTCAAAAAAGGCTGCCATATATTTAGCATGTTCGATCGAAACACAAAAGCCAAGACCTTTGACTTGATCCGTATCGGTTACATACTTATATATACTCTTAACAATTTGGCTGCTTCTTAGATCGTTGGAGGTATAAACATTTTCTAATTCTTTAATCTCGTACCCTTTACGACTCCATTTTAATTTAGATAGATCAACGGTGTCACTTACACAAAAATATTGGAATGGACTTAGTAATTTTCGATTAATTGCCTCAGTCAAACGCATCTCTGCAGAAATTTTATCATCGAAATAGGTTAGGATGTCTTTTCCATCCATCCTTTCTGGAGTTGCTGTTAAGCCTAGAAGAATCTTTGGTTTATAATGGTCGAGCAGTCTCTGATAGGAATCTGCTGCTGCATGATGAAATTCATCGACAATAATAAAGTCATAGAAATCAGACGTAGTCATTTCAAAAAACTTTTTACTATTAAAGCTTTGTATGCTAACAAACAGGCATTCTATTGATTCCGGTTAGCTACCTCCTACTAGCATGTCCCCAAAATTTGGATCTCTTAATATAGCCCGAAATGTTTCAAGACTTTGCTTTAAAATTTCCTCACGATGAGCCACAAATAATAGTTTTGCTGATGGATTCTTTAACTTAAAACGCTTAAAATCAAACGCCGAAATAACCGTTTTTCCCACACCTGTTGCGGCGACCAGTAAGTTTTTCGTTCTTCCAAATACTTCACGTTCTACTTGAAGCTTTTCCAATATCTCTTTTTGGTAAAAATAAGGCTGAATATCAAAGATGAAATAGTTCCCTTGCTCTTCTTTCACTTTACTTTTTGTTAAGGCAAGCTTTAAAAGCTCATGATCTTGGACTGAATCTGCCTGAAATTGTTTAAACTCCCGATCATTCCAATAGCTTTCAAATGTGGCTTCAAATTTTCGAACAATATCAAAGGAATCTTTTTCCGTAACCTTAATGTTCCACTCTAAACCTGATGTAAGTGCAGGGGTCGAAAGATTAGAAGAACCAATATAAGCCGTACTAAATCCAGTTTCTCTTTTAAATAGATAAGCTTTCGCATGGAGTCTTGTTCTTTCAACATCATAGGAAACCTTAATCTCTGTATTTGGTAATTTGCTTAGCACCTGGATGGCCTTATAATCGGTTGCCTCCATATAAGAAGTGGTAATAACTCTTAGCTTGTTATGTGGACTAGAAGTAAACGTTCTTAGCTCCTCCATAATGCATCGAAGCCCGCTCCATTTAATAAAAGAAACGAGCATATCAATCGAGTCTGCAGTTAGGATTTCCTTCTTAAGTTCTGTAAGCATGTTGGGCTCATAACTAGAACCCGTAAACAGGGAGCTTTGAGAAAGTGGAGTTACCGGCCTTATCACGTCTTCCTTCTGTATACTTCTAATTGAATTCATACGTGAATAAATAGAAGTAAGAATTTCGCCATCCTCTTCAATCCTCAACTCCCTTAATTCATCCTCATCAAGATGCTTACTCAAAGTTGTAATAATCTCATTACAAGTCTTAATTTGGTTTATTAAAGCTTGCTTATCATCACTCTCCTGATCTCGAACAAACTTCAAAGCTTTTCTCGTCACAAGTGATATGTATGAAGATAACTGCTTCCGTGCTTCCTCCACATCTATTGCTTCTTTTCCTATATCAAAGGCAGTTGAATCAAGCTTAGCAAGCTCATCCTTCAACTTATAATTAATGATTTCTTCATAGATTCCTTGTTTTAGCATGAACATACCCTCACTTACAGTTCAAAGTTATTTAATTAACCTATAGTAGCCACGTGAAACTCTTTCTAGAATTCTATATTCCTCTTGGGTTGTTGATGAAGAATTACCGCCAAATGATACAGGTACCATATCAGCCAATGCTGTACTAACATCCTTCCATGTGTTTGGATATCTCTTTTCTATCCATTCTCGTATCTCTTGAATTGAACACTCTTCACCTAAACTTACTAACGCTAAAATAATTGCTTCATTTAGATTTATATTTTTATTCATTCTCGTCACTTCCCTAGCTCATCATTTTTCTATTTCCCTTACCCATCTCGTGAACTTTGGTCTATTTCTTTCATACCAATCATTACAAACAATATATTTAACCTGATCGATCTCTATTTCGTCTGCCCAATATCTATCAAAGCCATTCACTTTTCTTTGATCTGATAAGGATGAAAAATGCTGCACTTTTTTTAAAAAGGAGTAATTTATTTCGAATGTTAATTTACAATATTTCGCATCTTGTAGCCTGGCAACCCTATCGGGGGTAAGTAACTTGGCTTGATTTAATTTTGCTAAGGTCGTTCTAACAAGGATTCCTATTTTCATGGAATGATCAGATTCTTGCTTTGTTGATGAATCTATTAAACTTCTTTCGTAATCCCTTATCCATTTTTTCATATATTTAATTTTTATCTCTTTTTCTAGTCCAATTACTTCCTGCTCTAATAATTGTGTAACCTGTGTCTTAAATGTTTTCTTATTCATATTGGTAACCCCAATCCTATTCTTATTAATTAAGAATCCGTCTTCTTCATTTCTAGAACCAATCATTTCCAATTACTAATATTGTAATCCTTTGCAAAATTGTCTGCAAATTAAATTCAAGAACATAAAAATCGGGGAGCCAATTTCTATCATTTATGAGGTAGTGCCATTTAGCGGAATTTCAATGACCATTAATTATGGAGCCCAATTATCGAATATGTTACATAAAAAGGAGAAACTATTATGATTGTTACTCCCCTTGTTGCCATATTCGTATTACTTTTACTAGGAAAAACAAAAAACACCTTCAAACATTGAATTATCAACATTTGTAGGTGTTTTAACTTTTTAAAATAAACTCGGTTTGATTTAAAGATACCGGTGGGCAGGCTCGAAATAGCGGTCAAAGTATTGTTTCAATTAGGTTTTACAGTGGCTATGTGTAAAATGATTTGGATGTGTAATGTAGGTGCATATTTTCACCTGCTTCTTCTGTTTCCACACTCCTCATAGCTTGAATGGTGATAGCAGACTTATTTCAATACTAACTGCGATACGCAATCCACATGTGTGGACTGTCATTAAAAATAAAGAAACAATGTAGCAATAAATGGAATGAATTTTATTTTTCAGTTTCTTTTTTTTCACCAAGAGCCGCTTCTCTAGTTTTTTCTACTCTTATAGTTGATTCTTGAACGGACTTTTCAAAAACAATATCTTTGACATATTTTTTTAACTCTGGTTTGTCGAATAATGTTTCTTTAAGAGAATCATTTGTTAATTTATAACCTTCAAGAACTTTGCTTTTATCATCAAGGATAGCTTGGATGCCTTGGTTTATCGCATCTTCATAAATCAACTTTCGGTAACTCTCAGTGTATTCCTTTCTAAATAATCCTACAAAACTATCAAAATAACTCTTGTCAAACATAGGAATATAAGCTAATTCTAATGCTGGTACTTTAATATGTAAAATCTTGGACTTTTCATCAAAATAAATATCTTCTTTTTTGATATTTTTCAAGTCATAACCAAGCATAAAGTAACCAAACAAATGAATGTTGTATTCTTTTCCGAAAAGATACTTTCCGAATTTCTTGCCTGTTGTTTCAAGCCAAATATCATCATCTTGATGTTTTAAAAATTCATAAGTGTCATCTTCGGTGTAATCGAAGTCTTGGACATCCTCATATCCGAAGTGTTTGCTGATTTCTCGAACCTTATTGTATGCGATATTTTCTACGATGACCTCACCTTCAATTGCTGTTGTTGCTTTTACTACTTTTTCTTCTCCACCTTCCAAAAGCATATATGTTCCGGCTGATCCAATGGAGGCACAAAGCAGGGCGAAAACAACGGTAATAACAATTCTTTTCTTCGATGATTGCTTGTTATTAACTCTAAATTCTGGCATAATTTTTTCTCCCCATTATTTTTATATACTTATATAACAGATATAGATTTGGTCAAACTCATCCTTCTGTATTCATCAAAGTTTGGTTTTCATAATACCACTTATAGTAATCTGTATTATCATCTTACCTTGTTTTAGACTACATCGTGCCCAGTTTTCTTCTCAACAACTTCTTTATCGGTTGTAAAATAATAAGTAGCTCCATCTTTAGAATACGATTCACCGTACCAAATCCCCTTATTAATTGCAGACCAATTGAACCGTTTAGAATTTGTTTCTTTTTTGAAAAATCTTGCCGCCTCCTGAATACTAGGACATTCAGCGATTAATTCTTCTCCTTTGAAAATATTTACGGGGATTTCGACTTTGTTTTGTACTATTGGTCTTTCTCTCTCCATATTGACACCTGTCTATTTATTATTTTTATTCATCAGTATTAAGTTCAAAAAACTCCAAAACTTTATCAATAGTATATTGACTTCTCAATTTATAGGCACTGTTCTGATTAGCTTTTAAGCCCTTCACCCAATAAGCTTCCTCCTTAGATACATTGGCTAACCATTTTACTTTAACAACATACTCACACTTCTCAAGATCTTCTTCATCGTGAAACATATTAGTTGCTTTGAGGTTTAAGTCTGACATTTTAACCTCTGTTTGATTAACCTTAAATGTAACATCTTTAATAGGTTTAACAGTATCTATTACTATACCAATACCAACATATCCACTTTTAGGTATCATACAAAATACTCTAGCACCAACAAATAATTGGTTTAATGTCCTACTATACCAACGTCCTCCACCAGCTGAAATAAATCCATATTTTACTGCATCTTCCCATTTTCTAGATGCTTTATCTTCAAAATTCACTACAAAGTCTTGTTTATTCCATTTTTCCTTTTTATTCTCTACTTTCGTATTACTTGATTTCTCATCTATTACATTAGGATCTAAAAGCCAACTTCTAGTTAAAAAATGTTGTTCACCCTCTTCGAAATAACGAAAGAAAACAGCATTGATTGGAACGTCATAATTATTTGATAAGTAATTAATTATTCTCTCTGTCTCACTATCAAGTTGTGACGAAACAATTGTAATTTGATGTGAGTCATTTAGCTTGTCTGGTAAACTATCATCAAATTTTTCAGCAAATGCTTCTTCTAAGGGACCGTTATTTTTATCTTCATATATTCTTAATACTTGATCATATGAAAGATTTTGTACCCAGGAAGCATAGTCTAATGCTTGAGCTACTACTTCTCTAGGTGCTCTATTTTTCTTTAATTCAATAATATGAAGGTTTCCCTCTCCATCTATTGCAAGCATATCTATATATTTTCCATACTCTGTTTGAACTTGTCTACCAATCAATAAAAGATCATCAGATAGAATAGACAAATCTTCCGACAATATATCTTCTAACTTTTTTTCTGATTCAATTACAGAGAAATCCACCTTTTTGATACCGCCATTTACCTTCCATATCCCAACTTCTATAGGCATATACTCACACCTCTATGTATGTTATTTAAAAGAAAAATAGTAATTTCCACACTTAGTTTTACAGTATAATATTACCATAATTTCCTAGCAGAAAGGTGAGTAAAATTGTCAAAAACAAAATCTTTAACACACGGCGCAATAATGAAGGCTTTAGATTGGTCTTATGATAAAGCAATTAATGGTGGTGTGCCTGGAATGGACACGGCCATAAAATTAGCTGATAGTTACTTACAAAAAAGTGGGACCTTAGAAGAAAAATTATTGATATGTTATAGCATTAGAAGGTCTGGTTTAAGTTTTTAAATAAGTTAGAGCATCTTTATTACAAAATTAATTTAAGCTGAGGGTGACTGACTTCTATGAAAATAACCAAAGAAATAATTGTTCGTTGTTACTATTATGCAAAAAAGTCTATCAAAGACAGATTGATAAAACTGCTGCTACATACAATTTATTTAGTGGGTTAGGAATGAACTAAGGTAGTGCTGGAGATTATATTGAGGCAGTTGGATCAATGATGAATAGGGAGAGATATACTAGAACAATTAATACTGAATCTACTCGTTATTATTTAGAAAATATTAAAAATGATTATGGTCTCGATCAACTTAAAATTGCTTTAAAAGCAGTAGATCTTCATACAAAATACTATGGAAAGGAC
>NZ_JBALOW010000086.1:0-24076 GCF_036965085.1 Bacillus sp. JJ1532 | reverse complement strand
AGATTACAGCCTTTGATGAAAAAAATTTATTCGAGTCAATTAATATTAGATTCCATGTAATTCAAACTAGATTGTTCCTGACCTTCTTCCGACCTAAAATAATTTGTTAGAATGCCTAATCTTTCAATTTTCACAGTTACTTCGTCCCCATCCTGTAACCATACTCTTTCCACTTCAGGAAGCCCCATTATTACACCCTCTGGAGTTCCAGTTAGAATAATGTCTCCAGGCTGTAAAGTTAAATGTTCAGAAACATAACTAATAATCTCTTCACAGTTAAAAATCATATCTGAAGTATTTGAATCCTGACGAATTTCTCCATTTACAAAAGACATAATTCTTAAATCATTCGGATTTTTAATTTCTTCTTTACTGACCAAATTTGGACCAATTGGACAAAAACCATCACAAGATTTTCCCAAAAGCCATTGCGAACTTTTCGATTGCAAATCACGAGCAGACACATCATTCGCTGCACAATAACCATATACTACAGATAGTGCATTTTCTTTTTTAATTTTTTTCGCTTTTTTACCAATGACTATAACTAATTCCGCTTCATAGTCTACCTGAGAAGATACGCTCGGCAAGGTTATGTCTTTTTCATGAGCAGTAAGTGTATTATTAAATTTGCTAATCAATATTGGCGCTGGAGGGATAGGTAAATTACACTCCACTGCATGCTTTTTATAATTCAATCCAATACAAATAATTTTATTAGGCTCTGGTACACAAGGACCAAAAATTAACGAATCCTCCATATGGAATAATGAATCATCCATAAATGAAATTTCGATTAGTCTCGAAAGAACTTTTTGCGCATGTTCTCCATGATTAATAAGTTCTGTAACTGTTTTAGGCACATTATTAATGAATGGATAGTTATTAGCTGCTGCTTCTACGTCTAATATTCCCTTGTCTGTTTTTATTCCTAAAGCTAATCGATCTCCTTTGACAAAAGTTACAGATATCATTGACTTCCTCCCTTTATTAAACTTAAAGAACAAGGTCTATTTTCCCAGAAATCTTTAAATAATTTTCATACGTGTTATAATTAAGATATGAAGTCTGAACATTGAAAATTGCATACTTATAAGGGTTGGGATAGCTAATCTTCTATCCTGTAAAATGTATGGAGTCGTCAGAGAAGACGAAAATCGCTGTACAGACTCATGATAAAACTTTCTATCTTAGTAAATGAAGAGAGCATTGCAACCCCCCACAGGTTGAATGCTCAGCAAAAGATTTCTTTTTATCTGCTTACCTTTTCCCTTGAAAATACTTTTCCCCATCCTTTTACAGTCCTTGGATCTACATCTACCATTTTTAAGCATTCCCACATAAGTACATTGATCGTGTCGTACATTGGAATATTATATTTTTCTTCATAATATTCAACTTTATCTACTGCAGGAAAATTTGTGCATACAACACTTAATGCATCAGCAGGAGAAGCAGTTACTGCTTGTATCATTTCTTCGATTCTGCCTTGATCTACTTGGCTAAAGGAACGATTTACTGTTTGGGAAAGTCCTTGAACATTAATCGTTTCAATATTGCAATGCTTTTTATATTGTTCTGCAATTAATCTATTTATCTCTGGAATATATGGTGTTACAAGGTGCACAGTATTAATATTGTGTTCTTTAAATGCTCTTACTTGGGATAACATAGAGGTTGTTGCCGGAATTCCTGTTCTTTTTGTAATCGCTTCACATAGTTCATGATCCATTTCGAAACCAAGCCATCCGCCTGACGTTCCGTTCCAAGCTATTAAATCAACCTCTGCATGTGCCAGCAACTCAGCTGCCTGGAGCATAGGTTCAAAATTAAATTGACTCAAGGCATCCTGCTCTAATGAGATTTTCGTAACCTCGAATCGACCATAATGGCACGTAACCTCCGGAACATGATATAACATCTTCGAGCAAATTGGCTCTAGAACTGTGTTTGAAGAGGGAGTAAGCATTCCAATTTTTTTCGGTTCTTTTATCATGATTATTCCTCCTTAAATAATTAATGAGCAACCCCGATTTTTTTATTGTAATTAATTAGGCTTGACACCGTTGCTAAAAGGAGACCTGCGACAACAAATACCATTAACGCCAAGAAATAGGAATCTGTGAGTGAAACAATAATACCGATATATATCGGGGTTACTATACCCGCAATATTTCCAGCAAAATTCATGCATCCACCAACAGTACCAATATGCTCTCTTTGCGAGATTGCAGCAGGAATACTCCAATATAAGCCACCCCAACGAAGAAAAAATAATGCAATTGAGAGTGTAGTAATTGCCATCGTTACCGAAGTAGACCGGCTTAAGAGAAAAATTGAAATGGCCGTCATGATACCTGCAATTGAGAGCATCGTCCTCATTACTGTATTAAAGTTACCACCTTTATCGCGCCACTTATCTGTAATTAATCCGCCTATAATTTCCCCGATAAAGCCAGAGCCAAAAATGATTAATATCGATCCGCCAATTGCTTTAATATCTAAATTTTGTGTTTTTGCAAGATAGGATGGCCCCCAAGTCATTAGTCCGTAAAAAACTGTGTTAAACGAAAACCAGCCGAGACACATACACCAGAAATTGCGAGCTCTTAAGTAATCTTTAGCACCAATTTTTACTCCAGAAGCATTACGTTTATGTTCTTCATACTCTTCCTCGAGAGCTTTTCGAATATATTCACGTTCTGCCTCGTTTACTTTTGGGTTTGCATTTGGCCCCCCTTTTATAACTCTCCATGCTAACCAAGCTATGATGATAGTAAGGATCCCAGCTCCAATTAATGCACCGCGCCATCCTCCAAACCATGCCATAAAAGCAATAATAATTGGTCCTCCAACGGCAGTTCCTAACGGTGCACCACTATCAATAATAGTAGCCCCACGGCCTCTTTCTTTGGAACTCAGCCATATGGCTTGTAGCTTTGAGGCCCCCGGCATAACTGGAGCTTCTGTAATTCCTAGCAAAACCCTTAGGAAAATTAATGATTTTGCACCCATGATAAAGCCTGTTAATGTTTGAACGATTCCCCAGCTTATGGCGGCGCCATAAACTACCTTATCTGGACGATATTTGTCCGCAAGCCAACCTGATGGGACTTGCATTAGAGCATATCCCCAAAAGAAGGAACTAAGGATGATACCGACTATTGCAGGATCTAGACCTAAATCACTTTGGACCGCCGGCATCGCAATTGATAGTACGGCACGGTCAACATAGTTAATTGTGACGAGTAAGAGAAGCATAATAAACACACGCCAACGCACATTTGTTGGTTTTGCTGTTAAACCAAGTGATTGTTCTGAGACTTGCAGACCTGAGCTACCTTTTGGCATAAAAATCCTCCTTTTTCAACTTAAAAGTTAAAGAGTTATGCTATTTTCAAAACGTTTAAGTAAATTTCAATAATCACCTCCTCTAATATTTGCTTAGCAAAACGTAACTAGTGAAATTACTAGATACGAGTACTACCTGATATTAACCCCTGTTCGTAAATTAGAATTTTTCTTCCTAAATAAATACTGTCCTCGCCCTTGTTCACCGATAACATATCCATCACGAACAATTTCCTCGCCCCTGGAAAGTACTCGCGTAATGGCTCCTTGAACGACTGTACCCTCATAAAGATTGTAATCTACATTTTGGTATTGCTTTTCCTTTGTAATAATTCTAGAAGTTTTAGGATTAAATAAAACAATATCTGCGTCAAATCCAACAGCGATACTTCCCTTTTTTGGATACAGCCCAAATAATTTTGCAGGACCTGAAGACATTATCTCTACAAACTTTTGTAAAGAAATTCTTCCTTCATGAACTCCAAAATGGTAAACAATAGAAAAAGTATCTTCTATACCAGGAACTCCATTAGGAATCTTTGCAAAATTATCCTTGCCTAGTGTTTTTTGTCCTTCAAATAGAAAAGGGCTATGGTCAGATGCAACAGTTGAAATAACGCCTGAGGATATTCCCTTCCAAAGATATTCCTGATTCCATTTTTCACGAAGAGGAGGGGAGCAAACATATTTCCCGCTTTCAAAGTTAGGTAATTGCAATTTACTTTGGTCAAGAACCAAATAATGAGGACAGGTTTCTGCATATGCCTGTACTCCACGCTTTTTTGCCTGTTCTACTTTTTCTAATGCATCTGCACAGCTAACATGGACAATATAGATGGAGGCATTCGCTGCTTCTGCGATTGCAAGTGCTCTCCCTGTTGCTTCTGATTCTGTTATCACTGGGCGTGTGTGAGCATGGAATATTGGTGAGGTATCACCTTTCGAGATGGACTCCTGAATTAATTCATCAATGATGTCACCATTCTCCGCATGTACATTCGTAATGATTCCTACTTCCCCAGCTTTTTTCATTATTTTAAACATTTCTCGGTCATTAACCATTAACTCACCTTTATAAGCCATAAACAATTTAATAGATGTAACACCTTCTTGATTCGCTAAAATAGGAAGCTCCTCAAGAACATGGTCATTATATTCACTTATAATTGTATGAAACCCATAATCTATTAAAGAAGTTTCTCCCTTCTTCTTCCATTCTTTTAAGTTATCTAGAATAGTTTGACCCTTTTTGGGCTTTGTAAAGTTGATGATGCTTGTAATTCCACCAGCTGCAGCTGCTCTGGTACCGCTTACAAAATCATCTGCAGTTCCAGCACTTTGAAATGGCCAAGCAAGATGTGTATGAACATCAATACCCCCTGGAAATATGTATTGTCCATTCGCATCAATTACATAGTCATCCTTTTCGGGAAAAAGGCGATCCGAAATAGCAGTAATTTTTCCTTTATCGATCATAATATCTGCATTAAAACAATCAGTAGCGGTAACAATCGTTCCGTTTTGAATAATAGTTTTCAACGGATTATCCTCCCATATCAATAAAATACTAAAGTGTCTGCTGTCGACAGTTTATAACATTCAACTTCTATGTACTCTTTTAATGAAAAGAGCGAATTATAGAAGCTCATATTCTAGTGGGGATATCTTAGTGGTTTGCAAAAATTTCTTTCAAATGAGTTAAATCTGTTTCAAGATGTTTTCTCATCATAACTGCGGCTTTTTCTTCATCTCTACGTTTCATAAAGTTAAGAATTTCTAGATGCTCGTTAAAAACTACCAATTCTCTATTCTCACCCTGGAAGTTTAAAACTCTGTAATAGTGACTCAAAGAGTATAAATCTCTAAGCTGTTTTTTTAATCTTACATTTTGACTATATTTTGTAATAAGATCGTGAAACTGAGTATTTTCCCCGATTAGCGCTAGTCTATTTTGCTCCTTTGCAGCATCATCTAAATATCGTTTTGCATTAAGTACCGTATTTTCAATTCTTTTTATCTCTTGCCCTGAAGCGAGCCTTGTTGTCAATCTTGCAGCTAATGACTCAAGTGCCATCCTGCATTCATATATATCTTCAATATCCTTCATCGTAGGCTTGTATACTGTAATCCTTGATTTTCCATCTATTACTAATAGCCCTTCCTTTTCTAACGCGCGTACTGCCTCTCTTACAGGGCTTCGGCTAATATCTAATTCTCTTGCGATTTTTGCTTCAAAAATTTTATCACCAGGCTTTAGCACTCCCTGAACAATCATTTCTCGAATGGAATTGTATACTTGGTCATAATATCTCACTGGTTTTTCAATCTCAAAAGTGTTCATTTATTCTCTCCCATCTTGTCGTCTGTCGACACTTTTTGATCCACAATCCCAACAAAGATAAAATAAAGTGGACACTTCAAATAACTACTGATTACACAGGCATTCGCCTGTCTCTCTTTAAGAATAGCATCTTCAACCATGCATTTCAATTTATTTTTTTAATTTTCATACTATTTGATCAATTTTTATTTATACTGCATATTTATTAATATCGAGTAGGAGGAGAGGCTACCTCCCTACCTCTGACACCACTGTACCGTTCGGTAGACAGCGGTATCTTATACAACAAATAGGAGCTGTCCGACTAGTCAGGTCGATTTTTTTGTGCACTTTTTAATAGATAGAACAATAAAAGGGGCTCCAGAAAGTCAATTTATCCTGACTTTCTGGACAGCCCCAGCCATTTCTTAATTAATCGCATTGAAGATTTACTTAGAATCAAACTTAACTTGATTTGGAACACGGATCAAGAGGACTCCGCCAATGACAAATAAAATAACTAAGCTGAGAACCCCGCTATTTGTATTTCCAGTTATATGTGCAGTGGCTCCAACTAATGTAGGTCCAGCAATGGCCGCAACCTTGCCAAAGATATTATAAAAGCCGAAGAATTCATTAGATGATTCTTTCGGTATAAGTTTGGCAAAATAAGAACGGCTTAATGCCTGTATCCCTCCCTGTACTGAAGCAACAAGCATAGCAAGAATCCAAAAATCGAGTGCCGTTTTTAAGAAATAGGCGTAAATACAAATAATAATATATACAAAAATAGCGACAACTATCATATTCTTTTCACTAAATTTTTGGCCTAATTTTCCAAACAATACTGTAAAAGGGGCCGCAACCACTTGAACTAAAAACAAGACAATCAGTAAAGTAGAAGCACTAATTCCTAAATCAGTCCCATAGGCAGTAGACATTGTTAAAATCGTATGCACTCCATCAATATAGAAGAAATAGGCCAATAAGAAAAGAAACAGTGCACGATAAGCTTTTATATTTTTCAACGTGGTGAATAGTTTTTTAAAACTTGTAGAAACAGGATTAGGCACACGCTCTACATAGTATTTTTGTTCAACATTTTTCAGCAGCGGGATGGTAAAAAGCCCCCACCATAAGGCTGTAATGACAAAGGCAATTTGACTGGCTATACCTACAGATAATGGAATAATAGCTTGCTGAGCCAAAATAATAATCGCGATTGAAATAATAAATGGGATTGTACTCCCGATATAACCTAGCGCAAAGCCATTTGATGAAATGCGGTTCATTCGGTCCTCACTCGTGACATCAACTAAAAAAGCATCATAGAAAATATTTGCCCCAGCAAACCCAACCGAGGTCAAAACAAAACATCCTAAGAGGATTAGCCATTGATCACTTGGCACAACTGCTAAAAGCAGTGTAAAGATAATTCCCAATGAAGCAAAAAATGTGAAAAACCTTTTTTTGAAGCCTCTAAAGTCAGCAATTGATCCTAGCAACGGTGCCAATATGGATACAATTAAAGTTGCAAATGAGTTCGCATAACCCCAGTAGGCTGTCGATGCGGATGAAGAGATCCCTGCATCCGTTGCAGCCGATTTAAAATATAATGGAAAAATTGCAGTAACAACAACGATAGCATAGGCGGAATTTGCCCAATCATAAAAAGCCCAGCTTCGTTCCGCTTTCGTCATTTTCTCCATTCAAGCCCCCCCTTTTATTAATTATTCTTTTAATGCCTAAAATTCCCTTTCATAACATTGTACACTTTATGGGTAGAATAGTAGTATTATATTTTCGTAAATTTTCAATAATGAAATAATCCTCTCTCCACATTCAGCATTTTGATTCGACATTATCTCTGTCTAAAGCAAATGTTGGAAAATAACATTTATTTCATTTACAATATGGATGTGTATTTATATTACATATTGTTATCCTAATATGTGATATTATATTTTTTTGATGGGAGCAGTGAATGATGAATTTTGTTACTTTAAATAATGGGTTAAAAATGCCACAGCTTGGTTTCGGAGTATGGCGTGTGGAAGATGGACAAGCAACTGAATCAGTTGCTAAAGCATTAGAGGTTGGATACAGATCTATTGATACTGCCATGATATATAAGAATGAAAATGGAGTAGGGAAAGCTATTAAAGAATCGGCTATTCCCCGAGAAGAGCTATTTATAACGACAAAGGTTTGGAATAGTGATCAAGGCTTTGATCGTACATTGCAGGCATATGAAGAAAGCTTAGAAAGACTTGGCCTTGATTATGTTGACTTATACTTAATCCACTGGCCAGCACCTGAATTTGATCAATATGTAGAAACATATAAAGCGCTAGAAAAACTTTATCAAGACGGACGCGTAAAGGCTATTGGCGTGTGCAATTTTGAATTAGATCATCTTGACCGTATTTTAAAAGAATGTGATGTAAAGCCCGTATTAAATCAAATTGAATGCCATCCGTTCTTTGCTCAAACCGTGTTAAAAGACTTCTGCTCAAAGTATGAAATTTTTGTAGAGGCATGGAGCCCTCTTCATCAAGGCGGTGAAGTGCTGCAAAATGAGACGATAAAAAATATCGCAGCGAAACATGGCAAAACAGCTGCTCAAACCGTTTTGCGCTGGCACTTGCAAAATAACACGATCGTTATTCCTAAATCAGTGACTCCATCCCGCATTGAAGAAAATTTCAATGTGTTCGATTTCGAGCTTTCAGCTACTGAAATGGATGCAATTAATAGCTTGAATCGGGATGAGCGTAAAGGACCTAAGCCTAATGAATTTCATGTAAAGTAATATAAAAAAAAGACGGCGAACGCCGTCTTTTTTATTTCTTATTAAAGAGTTACACGTGTACCCGTTTTGCCTTCAAGAGCATCTTGAAGCTTGTCCATTGAAGTGATGATTACGTTTTTGCCGCCTTTTTGCAGGAACAGAATAGCCGCTTCGATTTTTGGTCCCATGCTTCCTTTAGGGAAATGGCCTTCATCCATGTAACGTAAAGCTTCTTCAACTGTCATTTCAAATAGGTTTTGTTGTTGTGGAGTTCCGAAATGGATCGCCACTTGCTCAACACCTGTTAAGATAAATAAGTAATCTGCATTAATTTCTGCTGCTAATAGTGCACTTGCAAAATCCTTATCAATTACAGCATTTGTACCTTTTAGCATCCCATTTTCTTCAATAACTGGGATACCGCCGCCGCCAGCTGTAATAACAGTAATTTCTTTATCTAATAAAGCTTGGATTGCATCTTTTTCAACAATTGTTACTGGTTTCGGAGAAGCAACAACACGTCTGTATCCTCTTCCACTGTCTTCGATGTAAGAGATTTTTTCATTTTCAAGAACTTTGTCAAGCTCTTCTTTTGTATAGAATGGTCCAATCGGCTTCGTTGGGTTGCCAAATGCTGGATCTTCTTTAGAAACAACAGCCTGTGTAACGATTGTTGCAACTTGTCTTCCAATGTTACGTTCTACCATTTTATTTCTGAATGCTTGCTGGATTAAATATCCTAAGTTACCTTGAGTTTCCGCATCTAATACATCAAGCGGATAAGCTGGCACTACTGATTCAGCCATTTGGTTTTTAATTAAAGAGTTACCAACTTGTGGTCCGTTACCATGAGTGATAACTACTGTGTTTCCTTGTTCGATTAAACCAAGAACAGGCTCAACACTTTCACTAATATTTTGTTGCTGCTCTTCAAGTGTTCCCTTTTGGCCTTCTTTAATAATGGCATTACCACCAATGGCTAAAACAATTTTGCTCATTTGACAAAACTCCTTTATTTTCGAATTTCTCTTTCCCATTATGAATGTTTTCAATTTTCCATTGCAAGCTTTTTTTCAAAAAAAACCCTTCAAAAAATTTGGAGAGGATATAGCTAGCAACTAACCCTCTCCAAAATGATTTCATTATTCTGCTTCGATTAATCCAAGCTTCACTGCATATGCATCAATAGCTTTTTCAAAGCATGCTAATGGGGCACGAACGGTACCTGCACCGATTTGGCCAACTCCAGCTTCTTTATGAGCAATACCAGTGTTAATAACTGGCTCGATTCCAGTTTCAACAACTTTTCTTGCATCAATGCCAAGGCAAGAGCCTTTGAAATCCCAAGTAGGAATTGAGTAGTTCGGGTTGTGGTCAATACAAATTTCCATCATATCATTACTTGTGTTAACCGCATCGTCCATACCGCCTGCACCAACGAAGCGAGTAACACCAGGAGCAGCGATCATAGCCATACCGCCGACACCGAATGTTTCGGTGATCGCACTGTCACCCATATCAGGGCAAGCCATATCTTGATCATATCCCGTAAAGAATAGACCTTGTGGTGTATTAACTGGTGCTGTAAACCATTGATCACCCATACCTGCAATACGGATTCCGAACTCATGTCCATTACGGCACATTGCTGTTACAACTGTACCATGCTGAATTTGTCTTGCTGTATCCATAACTGCTTTACTTGTTGCCATCGCAATATTTAAAAAGAATTGGTCTGTATCAGCTAAGAATTGAATAACATCTAGTTTATCTTTTTCATTAGCATCTGATTGTAAAATGTATGGAGCGATGTCTTTTAAGAAAATAAGTGAACCAGCAATATTACGTTGATGGAACTCATCACCCATCGTAATTGCTTTTGCAATCGCTACGTTTACGTTTAACCCATCGCCTTTTACTTTAAGTGCTTTTGAAATAACAGGTCCTAGTACATCTCTGAACCATCCAAGACGGTTAATTACTTCCTCAGAATATGCACCGAAACGAAGAACTGCACCAATTCCTTCATTCATTGTACAATATGCTTGATTGCTGCCGTCACGATTTTCAACAACAAGAACTGGCATATTTCCAGATGTGATTCCACCCATTGGACCAACCGCATTTACATGGTGACATGGAATGAATTCGATTTCGCCATTTCTAAGCATTTCAAATGCTTCATCAGCATTTTTTGCCCAACCTTCAAATAATGTAGCTCCAACACAAGATCCTTGCATTGGACTTGTCATATTTTCCCATTTAATAGGTGGTCCTGCATGAAGTAATGCTTTACCATTTAATTCTTGAATAACAGATTTAGCAGGAACTACATCTGTTAAAAAAGGTGCGCCTGATACAATTTTATCAATAACCGCTCGGTTTGCTTCATCAATTGTTTTATATTGTCCGTACATTTTGCTTTCCTCCTGAACATTCATTGGTCGTGTAAACCGGTTTCCCTAAATTTCGAATCTATTTCTTAGATTAGCGAAGTACACTTAAGACTTTACGCATTCTTGGATTTCCTCCAGCAACTGGACGCCAGTCAAATTGAACTACTCTTCCGCCGTTTGCAGTAATTGCATCTGTAAATTTCTTTAATCCAACGTTAACTACATTTGGTTTTTCAGTTAATAATTTTTGGATTTCCTCTGAAACCGCAATATTAGCGTTCGCAGCCTCATTAGCAGGAACTACTTCTTTTTGTACTTCTTCAATTTGGATATCAAGCATAGCTAAAGCAGTTAAAACTGATTGGTTATTGCTATCACGTAAGATAACGCCAGCTTGTTCTAGTTTTGCTTTTTGCTCATCGATGTCTTGTGGATCTTGATCAGTACCACAAACAGTTCCAACAAAGTAAATGTTTCTGCCATTTTCTTTAGCAGCGTTTTGAATTTTTTGGATGCCAGGGATAAGTGCGCCCGCCATATCTTCATGAGAACCATATCCAAGTACAACATCAAATAAAATAATTGCTGTTGATTCATCTTGTGCTGCTTTTTGGAAGAATTGAATTCTTGTATCAGGATCAATCATTGGATGCGGTTTACCTTGTGTATAAATATCATCACCAAGGTCAATTACTTCAAATCCATTAGCATTTAACAGGTAACCGTCTTCATGATGATCTGTTGTTCCAAGGTTAAGTCCTCTGCTGATAAGTGTAGCTGCTTCGTATCCTAGCGTACCGCCAGAATATAAACCTTTAATTGTTTTTTGTTCAGGCTTTAAGTTCACTGCAGGTACTTCAGCTTGTAGCTCATTGTAATTTGGCTTGATTGCATTACCTTTTGCAAGGTCTACAGCGATAGCTGCTGTTTCTTCAAGTGTGTTTGCATAATAAACATTTCCTTCATGGTTATGTGGCTTTTCACCAAGGAAAATTGCAACAACTGGCTTAGAAATGCTTTGAAGTAATTGAACAACTTCATCACGAACTTCTTTTGCAGGTGGTTTTGAAATTAATGTGATTACTTCTGTTTGACTATGCTGTGCTAAAGCCTTAATACCATCTAACATTGTAATCGCACCAATTTTATCGTTGAGGTCACGGCCGCCAGTACCGATTGCATGGCTTACACCGCTGCCTAAACGGTCAATTTCTGTAATAACTTCTTGAATACCTGTTCCAGAAGCCCCGATTACACCAATTTTTCCTGTTTTCACAACGTTTGCGAATGCAAGCGGAACACCAGAAACAACTGCAGTACCACAGTCAGGACCCATAACAAGAAGACCTTTTTCATGGGCTTTTTCTTTAATACGACGCTCATCTTCAATTGTTACATTGTCACTGAAAATTAAAACGTGCATATCTCTATCAAGTGCTTTTTCTGCTTCTTCAGCTGCATATTGACCTGGTGTAGAGATGATTGCAAGATTCGCACCTGGTAATGCTTGCGTAGCTTTATCCCATGAGCGTACAGTTTCAAAAGCTTCCTTGCTGCTGCTGATTGCTTGGTTGCTTAAATAGTTATCTACTTCATCAAGAACTTCTTGAATCTTTTCTTCAGCATCAGTGTCAACAACGATACACATATCATTTGATGCTGCACCTTCAAGCTCATCCGTGAAAAGACCAGCAGTCTTGAAAATATCTTTGTTAGCAGGAGTCCCCATCATAATTTGGACTTTGTTAATGCCTTCCATTGTTGAAATTTTATTCGTAAGAAGCATTAGGTTAACTGAATCCTGATATGAATTCTGTTTTACGATAGTATAAAGCATGTTTTCATGCACCTCTTTTTATATTTTTCTTACTCTTCGAAAAGGTTGTTGAATTCAATCATTTCCTTTTCATAGTAGAAGGGTGGCAACTCTTGATGAGACCACCCTTCTTTTTTCTAACACTTTTTTATTTTGCAAAAGGGCTTTTATTGTCATACGCATTGTTGTGAACAACATCTGAAGTCAAATACTCATAAATATGATCAACAATTTCAATGCCGTTCTCTTCATATTTCTTTTCCCTTTCAGCACTTCTTTGCCCAGGGTAAGAAACTTTATCAAAGCCAGGGGCCGGTTTGATATTATTGAGGTCTTTCATTGTTGTTGCTATATCTTCTTGGAAGCCTTTAATTCCTGTAAAGAACTCAGGATTTATGACAATATGAAGCTGACCAAGATTGCGATACTCAGTGAGATCATGGTACATGGAAGAAACTTTGTTTCCAAACGGAAGGCCAAGTAAGATACCTGATAAAACATCAACCATCATCATGAGCCCGTATCCCTTTGGCCCTGCAATCGGAACTAACGCATTTACTTTAAATGGATCAGTTGTCGGTTCTCCATTGCTGTCAACAGCCCATGTATCAGGAATAGATTCATTTTTCGATCTTGCATGAAGAATTTTTCCCCAAGCCTGAACAGTTGTCGCCATATCAAAAGTAATGTGTTCTCCGTCCTTGCCTGGAGCAGCAAATGCAATTGGGTTCGTACCATAATAAGGCTCTGATCCGCCAAAAGGAACGACCATCGGATCGGATTGACAAACTGAGATTCCAACTAGATTTTCATCTGCAGCTTGTTGAACAAAGTATGAAAGTGCACCGCTATGGCCGATTCTGCTAACGCCTACTACAGCAATTCCATTTTCCTTTGCCATTTTAATCGCTTCATCCATTGCAAGTTTTGCTGCAACATGGCCTACTCCATTATCTCCGTGGAAAATCGCTGTACATGGACCCGTCTTTTCAAGCTTGAATTCCGGATTATTATTTAATCCGCCTTTTGCAATTCTTTCAGCATAATATTCCACCCTCATTGCTCCGTGAGAGTGTACTCCTCTAGCATCTGCATGAACAAGTACATCTGCAACTCCTGAAGCATGATCTTCAGTTAATCCGGCCTTATGAAGCTTTGTAGCAATTAAATCGTGCAATTGCTCTTTTGATAATCTCATTCCCTCTCACCCCTATGAATTCGTCCTTACCTATTTTCCTTTTGGAAAAATTACTTAGCAAACGGGTCTTTGTGATCGTATTGATTGTTATGGATCACATCAGAACGTAAATAATCATAGATGTCATCAACAATTTCAATGCCATTTTCCTTGTATTCCGCAATAACAACATCATTATTTTGACCAGGGTATAAAACCTTTGAAAATCCTGGTGCAGGTTTGATTTGATTTAAGTCATCCATTGTTTGCGAAATATCTTTCTTGAAACCAGCGATTCCGCCAAAGAATTCCGGGTTAATAACAATGTGAAGCTGACCTAATTTACGGTATGCAGTTAAATCTTCGTACATAGAAGATACTTTATTACCAAATGGAAGACCAAGTAGAATACCTGATAATACATCTACCATCATCATTAGACCATAGCCTTTTGGTCCAGAGATTGGTAATAATGCATTCACATTAAATGGATCTGTTGTTGGTTCTCCATTTTTGTCAACTGCCCAAGTATCTGGAATTGACTCATTTTTTGATCTTGCATGGAGAATTTTCCCCCAAGCTTGAACAGTTGTTGCCATGTCTAACGTAATAAATTTACCGTCTTCCATGCTAGGTGCCGCAAAGGCAATTGGGTTCGTTCCATAATAAGGCTCTGCTCCTCCAAATGGAACTACCATCGGATCAGATTGACAAACCGTAAGCCCAATTAAATTCGCTTGTGCAGCTTGATGGGTAAAGTAAGAAATTGCACCACTATGAGACATATCTCTTACACCAACAATTGTAATACCGTTTTCTTTTGCCATTTTAATGGCTTCATCCATTGCTAATTTGGCAGCTGTATGACCATTTCCGCCATCTGCATGAAAAACGCCTGAGCAAGGACCTGTCTTTTCAAATCTAAAGTCAGGGTTAGTATTAATTCCGCCTTTAGCAATTCTTTCAGCATAATATTCTACACGCATTGCACCGTGGGAATGAATCCCTCTTTCGTCTGCAAATACGAGTACTTCAGCTGCTGTTTCAGCATGATCCTCTTTAAGACCAGCCTTATGCAGCTTTGTTTTGATAAGACTTTTTAAGTCCTCTCTTTTTAATCTCATGGTGACACCTCTTTGTTGGGATTATTATAATTCCGGATCCCGATTACAATCTTTAGAATAAACATATGTTAAAGGTTCTCTTCCAACAGCATAAGCTGCCTGATGGACATATGGTCCCATGAAAATGTAATCGCCTTTTTTAACTGGAATCCATTCATTATCAAGGTTATACATACCTTCACCAGAAAGTAAGTATGCACCGTGTTGTTGATAATGTGTTTCAATAAATGGATGGCTTGCCGCTGGGTCGAAAGATAAAATGTGGAAGTTCATATCAAAATCAATATCCATTGGTAATAAATCTTTAATATGAACATTGTGCATATCATCGTAGTCTCTGTATTCAATATCATTTGAATGACCAGAAACAACCCATGGCTTACGGCCTTCTAGTGGCTTGTGTTTTTGTTTATAAAGGAATAGACGAGAATCGCCAGCTTCCATGTTTTCTAAGTACATAGTAACGCCTGGTGGGCAGTATAAATAGCCGCTTTCCTCTAGAACAAATTCTTGGTCGTCAGCTTTTGCTTTTACTTTTCCGCCTAAAACGTAAACGAAGCATTCAACATCTGATTGTCCGCAGTAGCCTTGGCTATTCTTTCCGCCTTCATGCATTGTAACGATGTAATCAACAAAGGTTGCACCTAATTGTGGAGATCCTAAAATCGACATTGTGCAATTTTCAAATCCAGGAATAACATTATTTACAAGACCTTCTGGTGCGATTAAAGCATATAAACCATGTTTGATAATGGATCTACTTGAAAGCAAATCTTTTGGATAACCCATCGATACATTCTCCTCTTTATTAAAGATTTTTTTATTATAAAAGGTAATAAACCTAATTATATGAAGCTGAAAATAACATCAATTATTCTTTATAACCTAATTCATAAAGGGCACCAATCAGTGCTTTAATACCTTCAGCCAAGTCTGATGGCTCAGTAAACTCAGCTGGATTATGGCTAATTCCCTTTAAGCTAGGAACAAATAGCATAGCTGTTGGAACAGCTGGAGCAAAAATTTGTGAATCATGTCCAGCCCCACTGTGCATTAGTTTGTAAGTCAAACCATTTTCTTTGCATTGTTTTTCAATTAATTCAACAACCTTCTGGTCCATAGGAACAGGATCAGCATCCATCCAAAGATCGATGTTTATTTCAACACCATGCTCTTTAGAAATTGCTTCCATGCGTGCGGTCATTTTTTCAGTGAAAGAAACAATTGCCTCTTTTTCAGTATGACGTACATCAATTGTGAAGATTGCTTTACCAGGAACTACGTTAACAATATTAGGCAGAGCTTCGATTTTACCCACAGTTGTTACAAGTGGATCTCCCTCTTCTCTAGCCATAGAAATGATTTCATAAACCATCTGGCTTGCAGCATACATCGCATCTTTGCGGTAGCCCATTGGCGTTGTACCCGCATGATTAGCTTCTCCAGTAATTTCTACTGTATAGCGTCTTTGACCAACGATGTTATTTACTACACCTACAGGGATCTTTTCATTTTCTAATACGTTCCCTTGCTCAACATGCACTTCAACAAATGCTTTTAAGTCATCTCGCATCCCTTTTGATTCATCCCTGAAGCCAAAACCAGCATTTTTCATCGCTTCCACAAACGGAATACCTTCAAAATCCTTAATGGTTTCAACATCTTCACGTTTTGCTAATCCTACAATGTTTTTTGAGCCCCAGAATGCATAAGGGAAACGGCTTCCTTCTTCTTCCGCCATTGAAACAACTTCAATGTTGCGGAGAGGTTCGCCGTATGTTTCTTTTAAATATTTTAATGCGAGGATACCGGCAATAATCCCGTATGCACCATCATATTTACCGCCATTTTTTACTGTATCAACATGGGAGCCAGTTAGTACTGTCTCGTTCACATTTTTCCCTTTAAGCGTTCCAAACAAATTGCCAATTTCATCAAATTTAGCTTCAAGACCGATTTCTTCCATCCAATCTTTTAAAGCTTTTTGGCCTTCAACCCAGGCTTTTGAATAAAGGAGACGTGATACTCCCCCTTTAGGGTCTTCGCCGAAGCCTGCTAGCCAATCAAGTTTAGAAGCAGCTTCTTCTGGCAGTTCGCCAAAGTTCATTGACTTTCCTTTTGTTTCTTCAGCCATTATGTTCATCCTTTCTGTTTAATTCTTGGAACTTGGATTATGCTAATATAGAGCGTTAAATTTAACTTCATGAAGTAAGCAGATTACTATTTGCAGTTCATTTGAAGAATGACATATAGTATTCTTTGTTATGTAACAACTTCCTATGCAACTGCTTACATTTAACATTTATAAGTTTTTGAGAAAGGTTTTTATTCTTAAAGACCCAGATTTAATGGTATAAGATTATACATCTATAGTCTTTAGGATAATTGGATAAAGTTTTATTAACTAATTTATCCTAATCGGATAAAACACGGACACAAGAAATAGAGTGTCTATATACTCTGACACTCTTACACAGCAAACTAATAAGTTCTTTCTTTAATGAGCGAGCTTTTTCTCATCTTGTTGCTCTTCTCTATAATAAAGGCATCTGACCGGCTTATCAGAATATAAGCTTGAACAGATACCATTAGATTCATAATAACTGTTTTTAGTACGTTATAACATGGAAAACGGAAAACTCATTGCTTCCGACTAGCGCCGTACAGCCACAATCATTTCACTCGACATAAATAAAATACAAAGTAGGAAAATAACTCTATGTTGAATTATGCCAGGGAGAAAGGCGAAATCCACTAGCCATTGGGCACTGGGGGCAAGTAAATTTTTAAAGTTCAATAAGAATTCTAGTAGGATCGGAAGAGTTTCCACCATAATATCATTTCCCTTTTTTAGGTTATTTTCTTGAACTTCCACACCTAATCAGTGAGTTTCTTAACCTCACCACTACTATAAGGGAAAAGCCATTACAGGCGAATAAAATTGTAAAGGGTTACATTACAAAAACATTAAAATAGCTAAGTCTTTACCTTGAAAAAATATCCAATTATCAATTGGGCGGCTCCTAATTTAATATTCCTAATTTTCACGTTGAAGAAGATCTACAATCTTTAACCCAACTTGAACAGATAACATTTCCTCCGCATCTTTAAAATCCATGCCAGTAATCTCTTTTATTCTGTCCAAACGATAAACAACCGTTTTGTAATGGATATAGAGAACTTTAGCGGCCTTAGCAGCATTTTGTTGACATTCCAAAAAAACCTGCAGAGTTTTTAGGAGATCCGCTTGATTTTCTTGGTGGTAATTTAACAATACCTTAAGCGATTGAGGAATAAACTGGCTCAACTCTAACGGGTCTTTAAAATGACATAACAGGCGAAAAATCCCTAATTCAGAAAAGGCTGTAATCGATTCCTTGCCATCTATCCTTTCACCTAGTTCTAATGCATCGCGTGCTTCCTTGTAACTTTCAGGAATGTCAATCACTCCCTTCGCTACGTTCCCGATGCCCACTTGAAGGGAAATGTCTTTTACTTGTTTTTTAATAAACTCTTGAATGCTTCTGGATGTGTTCTTTATATCTTTCATCCAAGCAGGATCATTTTTATTATTCTTCTTGACCTTCCAAAGAACGATGACTAAATTACTTTTGCTCGTAATAATCCCTTTCGGTAAGTAATGATGAACAGTCTCATACACCAATGCATGATTCCGATCGGAAACCACCTGCTTATTTCCAAACTCTTTAAGCTGATTTATTTTGAATACAACGGCCACAAACGAGCCTTCAAAATCCCAGCCGATTACATTCGCTTTCTGGTGGATTGATTGAAGTGAATGGATTTTCCCGCTAATAAGCTCATCAATTAAATCGTTTTTAAACTTCTTTTCAACCTCAGCTACCGCAAATTGTTTGACTAACTCAAGGGATAAAGAAGTTGCAGCATTTTCAACTGCAATTAAATCAAGTTCTTGTAATGATTTATTCATCTCTCCAATTAACAAGTACGTTTTTACATGATTTAGAGTCTCAATCGGAACGACAATTTGATGACCCATTACGTTATCTAATTGTGGATACTTCACAATTTGCCGATAGTGCGGGAACTTTATTCCTGCAGTCTGTTCATAGAAGTGAACCTTTTCAATAATTTGAAATGATGATAGACAAGGAGCCGTTGAAACAATACAATGAAAATTCCGGTCAAACAGGGCAACTGGGTTACCGATTAACTTCTCTAAAGTATCGATGATTTTTTCTGGCCCTTTATCAGCGAGTGACAATGCTGTAAAGCGATCATGAATTTCTTGATAATAATTTAACTTTGTTACTTGTTTATTAAAGAGTTCATCCATTACAGGATACATGACATCAACAAATGGAATTTCCTTCGGGAGCTGAATGATTGGTAAACCCAGTTTCTCGCTGTGTCGGATTAGTGGTTCAGAAATTTCCGTTTCCACTATTTTAACGACAAGGGCACTTACTTCTTTCTCCACCAACCTCACGATGAATTCCTTTTGTTCTCTTTCACCTAAAGAACGTATGGAATAAAGGCTAGTTAAGATTACTTCCCCACCCTTGATCCAGTCAACAATATCAGGCCCTTCCATGATCGTGATGCCCTTAATATCATTGATCAAATAACGGTGTCCCCCTAAGACAACTGCGTCTTTCATGGACTCAATATTTAATAAATCTGCTACTTTAAATTCCTTAAATTCCATCAGTATTTGTCCTTTCGATAGATTAATACTGCAAAATACGCCTCTTTAACTATACAGTAATTAAATGGCGTAAAACATTTTAAAATATTTAAATAAGTAAAAAGGGCAAGAGAGAAACCTCTTTAGCCCTTTTGTCATTTATTTATCGTTTTCGTCATCCATTACGCACCGTTTGGGTTTTTTCTAACTCTATATCCAAAGCTGTTTTTTCCTTTTTTTGTTTACTATCTTCTGTTACACTAGCACGTTCCCAATTTACTAGGTTTTCTAAAAGAAGGGCAAGAATTATTCCCGTTAGTAATCCACTGCTAAGTAAAGGGCGAACTACACTCGGAATTGTTTCAAAATAAGACACAGGTAATGTCATAATCACGATTCCTACGAACAACGGAATCGCTGAACGATATGCATTGTTCGTTTTAAATTCGACCTGCTTGAAAAAATTCATTGACGAATTCAGGAGTAACAAATATGAGACAAACAATGCTGCGCTTCCCACACTCAGTGGCAATTGAGAGAAGAAATGGCCAATCGGCGGGATTAGACCCATGACTAAAAACATAATTCCACCGAGAACAAATGGAAGTCTTTTTAAAATACCTGTTTGACTAAGAAAGCCGATTGACGAAACATAAGGTGAATAAGGGACAAGACCAAATAAACCAGCAATAGCCGAAAAAATACTTGTAATTATAAAGGACGCTCTGTATTCCGACTTCGTAGTCTGTACATTGTACATTCCCTCAGTTCCCTTTAACGATCCAAATGTATTTGCCGAGTTTAGTAAACCAGCTAACACTGTTGTAATAATAACCCCTACATCCCAAGCCGGTTTCCCTAATGGAAATAACTCCAAGCTAAATGACGATACTTGACTAACCGAATTTTGAGTATTAAAAATAAGTGAATATGCAATCCAACCAATTATGATACCAATCAGTAAGCCATAACGTCGAATACTTGGCGGTGCTTTAACACTTATGATAATAACGATAATTGCCGTAATGATTGATAATAAGGAAATAGATAGATCAATGTGTGCACCTTGTGCCTGATTACCAAACGGAATACCAAGCATACCTTTCAAAAAAATGCTAATCAATTGGCATCCAAATAAAAACATAAACACACCCATTGCTGCAGGGTTAAATAGCTTAGCCAGGTGTGGCCCTATGCCAGTTACACCAATAATAAATGTCAAAATTGCAGATATAATAATTCCAACTGTCAAGCTACCCCCAAGGACAGACAACGACATACCTTGTGCTGAGGCAGTCGTACAAAGAGTTAGGATCACTCCCCACCAAAGTCCTGATTGTCCTTCCATAATTGCGCGTCTATGACCAAGGAATGCTTGCACGATACAAGCTAAGCCAGTCACTATAAAGGAAAGCTGCAACAAATTCACAATTTTACTTGGAGAAAGGTCAAAAGCAGCACCAACTGTAATCGGTATAACCACAATGTTTGTGAAAATAAAAAAGAGCCACTGTAAGCCCGAAATCCAGTTACTTGATTTTAATAACTCCTTAATAACGATCACCTTCCCTAATAGTAATAAATAATTCTTAATTGACTGCAGCTTTAATACCTAACAAAATACCTGCTAACGTATCTGCTCCAGAAGTATGTCCTATTTGTTTCATTTCTTCAAGAGCTAACGATATATTAGGTCCTTGTGATTGATCCATTACTTCACACATCTTAATAAGATGTGAATGAAATTTCCTTTCAACTGCGTATATAAGATATTCAAAGGCAACATGTGTTGTCCGGTTCCTGCCATCTTCCAATAAATATTTTTTCAGTTGCTCAAGAAAGGCTTTGTTTGTTCCCTCAAATGAAGAAAGAATTGCACAAATCCCAGTTATAATATCATCACCGCTTGGTGTAAGGCCAAGGCCCCTTCCAATCCAATAATCAAATACTGTTTTAGAGTTTATTGAATCATGACCCCTCGCAAGTTTCCGCAACATATCTAATTGTTGGATTATGACTGAATCCTCTTTTGTATTTGCAGAATCGGAATTTATTAAATAATTTATTATCGCTGCTTGATCTTCTTGCGTTTCTGCTAGTCCTATTTGCCAATCATTTTGCAAAAGCCTTTTAGCAACCACTTGGACATTACTTTTTAAGTTATTCAAATTGTACATTTTTGATTTGATTGCATGATTCATCAATTCTGCTTGTTCTAACGCAAGAATTATTCCATCCGTGAAAACAAATCTATTTGATAACTTATCCCAATGAACAGTTTGGTTTACTCTAATTTGTCGAGTAAGCAGTTGTACATGTTCCTGTTCTAATGCGATCCCAAATGGAGCCATGCCATTTTCCTGTCCACCAACATGGACAAGATGATGACCGAAGTTTAAGTTGAAGCTATTGTTAAATATACTGTGGACACAACCTTTAGGATTGTTACTAACAATTTGATGAATTTCATCACTTAAAGCATATGCATTCCACAGATGTTTATCATATTTATTCGTTCCTGTTGAATAAATCAACCAATTCACCTCAAAACTATAATATATGCTTTAACATGACAGGAGCTTTCTTAAAAATTGTTCCATAATCTCTATTACTTAATAGTGTAAATGATAAACAAGTTAGATGTCATTGTTCACAATAACCAAAAAATCATTTGCATTTTGTTAACATTTAACGTAAAATGACATTTGCGAAGCTTTTAAATGAGGGATAAAACATGAAAACAATGAATGATTTATTTATATTAGAAGGCATGAAAGAAAGTGTTGTCCTGGCAGGTCACAGAGGACTCACACGGAATGTTCAATTTGTTAATATATCAGATACACCTGATATCATCCAATTTTTAGATAGTAATCATCTGCTTCTAACAACTGGTTATGCTTTCAGTGGTGATATTCAACAATTTTCTGCATTGATTAAACAAATGCACGAATTAAATTGTTCTGGCATAGTCATCAAAATTAACCGATTCTTAAAGGAATTGCCAACAGAAATTAAATTACTTGCTGATGACTTAGCTTTTCCCATTATCGATCTTCCTACAAAGCATACTTTAGGGGAAGTTTCCCGTCATATTTTGAATTATTTAAATGATTCTGAAACCGAACAGCTTTATTATGCCCTTCATGTTCAAAAAGAGTTCTCTGATATGCTGATAAAAGGATATAGTTTGACTGCGCTAATCGAACAATTAGGTCATTTTCTTACACGGCCGACCCTATTATTGAATCATCGAGGAGAAAAAATCGCCCATAGTCATGATTTCCGAATGGATTCAATGAAAATTGTTGAACAGGAAATTATTCAAAAGGTAAAAGAAGATTTAGCTGCTGCTAGAGAAGGAGCCACATTTGTCATTCCATCAAGAGAGCATCAATCCATTTCTACCTTTCCTGTACAAACAAAGAGGCAATACCCTAGCATGCTCGTTATAATTGATTCTTTAACTTTGCCTTATCCTTCTTCACAAATGGCAATCGAACAGGCCGGCAATGTTATTTCCTTTACGATTATAAAAGAACAGGCAATTGAAGAAAATTCAAGAATATTAAAAAATAATTTCTTTGATGATCTTATTGAAATGAGAATCCACTCCGATGAAGAGATTTTAAGCAGGGCAAATTATTATGGGCTGAAAGAGAACATGGATAATATTTGTATAATCTGCTCCATTGATCCACAAGGTCAAAATTATCAAGCTTTGCAATTATATGAAAAAAAGGCTGGGGAGTTATATAATAGTATTTATGATCAGCTCGAAGATGAAATCATTCACAGTAAAATGGATGCCATTTTATTTTCGAAGGAAAAATACTTTGTCATGATTATGCAATTCTCCAATTTTAGTGAAACAGATTTAAATAATGTAACAGAATTTATCGCAAGCTGTCAAAACAGTTTGCAGGGTGACTATTCAATTTCTTTCGGGGTTAGCAATGCAGTTCATTCACTCAAAGATATACCAACTGCTTATTTCGAATCTGTAGAAGCAATCATGAACGGCTATGAAATGAATAGGCAAGGATTCATCAACTTCTATAAGACGAAAGAACTTGAAGAATTACTTAATGTTATTCCGAAAAAAGATCTAAGAGCTCTTTACGAAAATACCTTAAAGTCGCTTGCCTATCCTAAGACAAAAGAAGATCAGGAATTAGTTAAAACGATACAAGTTTTCCTTGATTCCCAATGTGAAATTTCCGAGACGTCTAGAAGATTGTTTATCCATAGAAATACAGTTAAGTATCGAATTGAGAAAACGGAAGAAATGCTTAATTGTTCTTTTCGCGACCCTCAAGATTCACTGCGAATTCGCGTTGCGTTAATTATCGGAACCATTCTTAATGAACATGAACAATAATTTATAAACAAAAAACCAAAGCCCTGATTTTTAGGGCTTTGGTTTTTTGTT
>NZ_JBALOW010000085.1:0-7246 GCF_036965085.1 Bacillus sp. JJ1532 | reverse complement strand
GTTAATTTTCATGGTAGTTGAATAAAAAGTTATAAATAGATTATTTAGGCTTCACTAATATATGGTTATGTAAATCATAGATTTTTAATGATTTTCCTATATCTGAATTACGATAATATTCCACTTCACAGTAATAAGTTCCATCCTGGTCTTCACTATATCCTTGACGAGAAAAACCAATAATCTTTTTCTTAAACTCAACCTGTAAACCACCTCCACTTTTTACCCCTTCGAAAATAAACACATCACATGTTCCTTTAAATTCCTCAGTTTGATTAAGTATTACAGTTGGTAAAAATCGTATGGAGTATATAAAACAAATGACTGAAAACAGCGTAAAAGTAATGATAATAAATCTTTCTTTCATTGGCATTTTATAAGAACTACCTTGTTTCTTTTGCTTTTTATTATAATACAAAATGATAGCGATGGAACCAATTACCATTACAAGTGACAAAAATAACATATAGTAATAATCAGCCACTTCTTCAACATCCTCCATTTTGATGTTTTTTCAAAATTTTTTTTATTAACTTTATCCTTTTTTTCTTCAACTATCCTGCCATTTACATTAATAAGAAAGAGCCATTCTCCTTCTTGAAGAATAGCCCCGTTAGTTGAGGTTGCTAAACTCAATAATTTTCTTTTTTCCAACGTTTATATTCTACAAACTCTAAAAAACCATAAGCCGTTATCATTGATAAAATAGGGATAACATAATACTTCGGAGGTCCAAATATAAAGATAACAACAATGAAACCTGCAGAAAAAGTGCAGTATTTAAAAGATATGATTTCTTTCGATATTTTAAATAAAGTTTTACCTTATCCATTACTTTTCCTTTCAGGCCAAACATATTCACTAATATTTTTTGTTATCTTTCTTGAACTATTCTACACCCTTAGCTTAAGTACAATCTTTCACAATCTTATCGATAAATACCAATTTTTCATTAAATGATCCTCTACAATCTGTCTTTTCATGAAGAAGGATAGATGTTGGAATAATAGTCATTGTTTTTTTTAATCGGGTATGCCTTCCAGTTAATTAAAAAACAATTTTCACAATCTCCGTACCATGTAAAAAGGCGAGCGTTAACGCCCGCCGATATCATCCGAAACAAAAACCATATTGCAGCTGAAACATTTGCTGACATAACGATGAATAAAACAGCGTAAGATTAAAAATTTCTACTACGCTATTTTTTGCTTATGATATTTATGGTCAGTAAGATTCTTCGGTTTGCCGTTCGTATCCCAAATCAGATCTGGAGGCTTTCCTACAGGTCTGATGGGCTTAAAACGGCTCAATGGCTTTCTCGTTTTTACCAGTTTGAGGCTGATTTTCAATTCTTCTTTCTTCGGCTTCCTTAGGAATTTCTTTAAGGCGTTTATTTACTTCTTCTACTTGATTTGTATTTCTCATTTCATCCATTTTCAAAAACCTCAATTCATTAAAATATTTTGATAAAAATAGTATGCAGCAGTAACGAAGATTTTATGTCCACTAAAGTAAGATCCACAATTTTTTCCACCGGTAATTCACAAAGACTTTTATATAGAGTTGTTCAAATCTGCCATCGTTGTTAAATCGAGTTGCTTTACCCCTTGCTCTAACTTAGAGCGCTTAAAGTCGTATCCTGACTCGCTCGGGAGAATCAATCAATCCAAGTGGAAGGTGTATTCGGAGTTTTGAAGGAAGATTACGGATTTCTATGATTTTTAACAAGAGAGAAACAAAGTGTGAAGGTCGAGTTTATGCTTCTGCGTTTTGGCTATAAACTGAACAAACTCCACACAAGTATCCAAACTCAAAGTTTAGGTGTCACCCTCTATAAAAATTCAATTGCATAGATTCACAAGCTAACCCAGTTTTTTTGTTATGCCCGAAAACTAAAAAAGCATCTAAGATTTCTGCCATAATCGGCTAAAATCTCGATGCTTTTTCATCTGGGATGTTAAAAAAAGGATGCTGTCTCAATTTTCATTTGAGACAGCCCCTTTTTATGAATAGGATATGCGATATCGCATTCACCATCGGCATTAACAAGTAACTTTGATCGTTCCTGTATTAACAAACAAATGCCTGTTATGCTTTTGGAGGTGTTCCTTCAGCGTTTGATACAACTGCATCGATTTGGATTAAAGCATCTTTAGGTAAAGCTGATACGCCAACTGTTCTTCGTGCAGGAACACCGCCTGGGAAGAATGTTTTGTAAGCTTCGTCTACAGCATCCATATCTTCAATATTCTTAACGAAGATATTTACTTTAACTACATCGTCCATAACGTGGTTAATGCTTTCAACAATTGCCTTAATATTTGTCAAGCACTGTTCAGCTTGCTCTTTTACACCGCCAGCTACCATTTCACCAGTTTTTGGATCCAAAGGCAATTGAGCTGAAAGGTGGTTGTAATGAGAGAACGCTACAGTTTGTGTAGATAGGGAACACTTTGGTGCATTGTCAGTATTGTTCGCCCAAATAACGATTCCATGTCTGTCTTCAATAGCTTGAGGAGGTGTACCATCTCCGTGTGACACCACTGCTTCAATTTGTACTAAAGCATCCATAGGTAAAGCTGCAGCTGAAACTACTGTACGTGCAGGGACATATGCTACAGCTCTCGCGATAGCTGAGTCTGGGAAAAATGTTGAATAAACTTCATTTACAGCTTCAGTATCAGACAAGTCCTTAAGGAAGATATTAATTTTAACAATATCATCAAAAGGAACGTCGATACTTTCTAGGATTGCCTTGATATTTTTTAAGCACTGTCCAGCCTGCTCTTTTACACCGCCAACTACTAATCGGCCAGTTTTCGGATCGATCGGCAATTGAGCTGAAAGATTATTGTAATGAGAGAAAGACACAGTTTGTGTAGATAGCGGACTTGTTGGTGCATTTGCCGTGTTATTTGTAAGCTTAATGAGGTCGCCTGCTTGTGGCGCGTTTGGAATTGTACCTTCACCGTGTGAAACAAGTGCTTCAACTTGCACTAAAGCATCCATAGGCAAAGCTGCAACTGCAACTGTTGTCCGTGAAGGAACATAGGTTGGGAAGAACGTTTTGTAAACTTCGTCTACAGCGTCAACATCTTTGATATTCTTAACGAATACAGTGATTCTAACGACATCGCTCATAACATGATCAATGCTTTCTACAATTGCCTTGATGTTTTTAAAGCACTGTTCAGCCTGCTCTTTAATGCCACCTGCTACCAATTTACCAGTTTTAGGTTCGATAGGTAATTGAGCTGAAAGATTATTGTAATGAGAGAAAGCAACAGTTTGTGAATATAGACCGTTACCGTTTGGAGCATTTTCCGTATTTCTTGCTGTTACTGCGTTATAACCGCTCATGATAGTATTCTCCTTTTAGATAAATATTTATTAACTCAAGTATGCACCAATAAAACCGGTTTAAACCATGGTTCCGTGATTGCATAGACGAAAAACGGAAGTCAGTGATATGGATTTGAAGACTGCTTTGGCTCAACCGATGGCGTTCTTCACGCAGTTGAAAAAACAATTCTCACTAGACACAGATTTCGTTTTTGAGCAAGTGTCAATTATAGCAGGCTTTCTTCGTGTTGACTACTTGTTTCTTGTGAATTGTTTTTTGAGTTGAGTTTTTTTCTGGACAACAACAGTTAAGGGCTGCGTCAAAAAGATGGAATCATTTCGACGCAGCCCTTGCTAAGCCTATTCATTAGCTCTACGAAATTTCTGTCAGATGTAATTCGCCACTACGGATATGAGTTAGATTAGTATATAGCTATAACTAATTATAGAAATATAGGAACATTTATTTTGGTTAAAAATAAGTTGTTTGAATTCATTAGTCAACAGCTTAGAAATTTAAACCTTAAGTGTTGAACAATAGAACAACATCAATATGCTCAACCTAAATCCTATATTAACAAAACAGTATATATAACATAAATATCCCATTTCCTTATCAAGTGTTATTCCAGAATATAGCCCTTAAATGAAAAATGAGCGCTTCTTTAAAGATAGCGCTCATTTTATGTTTTTCGCTACTGCCTCCTTTCATGTAAGTTACTAACAATTTTCTTCAAGTTACCCTTCATTTTTCTGCCACATACTTGAATAGTGCAGACTTGCTTGAAATATCCACATACAATTTGATTAGAGCGATGATGAGAGGAGTGAATGAAAAGAACAAGTATTGACAGACATCGCGTGATGGAGCAATTATAATTTTTGGTGAAAAGAGGTGTCTGAAATTTGAAACTTTTTTTAAACATCGATAAAGCATTTAAAGAAACGAAGATTACTATTGAAAGCCCTGAGTCAGACGACAATATTAAGGAACTAATTGACTTCATTCACCGAAGGGAACAGCCATTCCTGATTGCCAAAAAAGGTGAAATGCAGCATATTCTTAAACCAGTGGATATTCACTATTTTCATACAGAAAAAGATCATGTAGTTGCCGTAACAGGGACGGATTCATTTATTTTAAAAGAGAAGTTATATGAGCTTGAGGCCCTGCTGCCTTCTAATAAATTTATCCGCCTATCTAAATCGGTTATTGCCAATTTACATGAATTGAGCCATTTTGAAGCCTCATTCAATGGTACACTCTGCGTTTATTTCAAATCTGGTAAGAAAGAGTACGTGTCTCGTACCTATGTCCCTGTGATAAAAGATGCTTTAAAATTTAATAGGAGGAAAACAGAATGAAGACATTTATACTTCGCAGTTTCATCGGTATTTTCTTTGGAGGCTTCATTGCGGTGCTTTACACGAATTTAACAATCCTTTTCGGCGGTCTCGAAATGATAGTTGGAAGCTTATTTTTGAAGAACTCGATAGGTTCTATTCTCTGCGGATGGTTTTTTACAGTGAGTTCTATGTACTATGAAAACAGAGCTTTAAAGCTTTCTCAACAGACTATTTTCCATTTCTTAACCGTCACGATCCTCTACTTCATCTTGGCCCTTACGATCGGATGGATTCCATTTACGATACAAAGTATTTTGTTAACACTCTTCATCTCCATCGTCACTTTTACAATCTGTTGGATCACATTTTACCTTTACTTCAAAAATCAAGCCCGGAGATTAAATGATGATTTAAAGAAACTATGAGAAATGCCAATGGGACGGTTCTCCCGGTTTTCTAGTAAAAAGATCCTGGCCACAAGAACCGTCCACATGGACTCCAGATGTCATTCTCCGTAATCCAATAAAATCGTTTTGAATCCAGCATCTAACAGATTCCGTTCTCTTTCGCGTGAATCCTTGCTTTAAGGCTCGTTTGCGCTCTTGCTTACAGCCATTCATAAACTTCAACAATCGTCTCTTCCAATGGCCGGGAGGTAAGGCCCTCATGAACTGCATTTTCGATATTAATGGAAAAAGAACCTTTCCAAGGTTTGGTTTCACCCTCTAAGGAGAAGTCCTCAGGAATCCATAAGGGCATTTCTGTACATGGCTAAGCATTGTGCTCTATAAAAATTTGTTCATTTGCCCATACGAATCCGCTGTAGCTATTGGTAACGGCTTCACATAGATATATAATAGCTTTTCCATTGTTAATTTATCATTCGGACCTGTTACATTAAATGTACCTGCTTTCCTTCTTTCTGCCATATCAAATACCCATTTTGTGATATCTTTTATATCAATCAGCAGAACTCCTTCTTCCGCTAAATGGCCCTATAATGAAAATAAGCGCTGTTCCTTGTAACAGAAAAGCGCCCGATTTATGAATATTGAAAAATATGTGTAACTGCAATAATAGCTCTTCTGTTATTTTACTAAAGCTACTACTTCAAGAAGACCGTTCCCATTCTTTTCGTAAAATCCCCATTTTAATAGCATCAAAATATTCACCATTCACCATTCTTGCTTGCCTTATTCTTGCTTCTTCTTTCATTCCCAATTTTTCTGCAACTTTCATCATTCTTATATTTCCTGACCAAGTTGACATCCCTAACCGATGCAATTCAGTAGAACTGAATAGGAAATCAATCCAAAGTTTATAAGCCTCAGTTCCGTAACCACCATTCCAAAAATTTTCATCATAAATCACGATACCAGTTTCTAACCAATTAGTGTTTTTATCCACCCAATAAGAGCCAACTGTTCCAATCAACTTATCTCCTACAAAAATGATTAGTGTATTGGGAATGTTGGGGACAATTTCATAGTTTTTCTCCCAATCTATTTGAAATTGTTCTTTCGTTATGTAAGGTTCAGGTATGTAGGGACCATTCCATTTCTTGGCTTCTTGTTCCTTTTCTTCATATTTCCAAAAATATAATTCATCAATATCCTGTTGAGTAGCTTCTTTCAACTCAACTTTTCGTCCTTCAATTTTAATCATAAAAAGCGTGCTTCCTCTCATTCTATCTTGTTCAAACCACATACTTATATGAAGAATACCATAATAATCAAAATCCTTATTCAACTCTTTTCCAGTTTAAGTGCAAATTTTACAACACCATATTATCATTACCCCATTAGTAATCAATTCTTCTTGATATTTTTCCTTTATTAAATGGCACTTATCATGAAGAAGACGCTTTCCTTATTTCAGAAAACCGCCTTATTGCGGAAGATAGATTCAAAGATCTTATTGAAGAAAAGCTACCGTTGAACAACAGCTCATTTTTTCTTTTGTCTATATATTTTTTCCATAAAATATAGAGCTATAACTAAAGCAGCGAATGTTAAAATAAACCCAATAATATTGTTAACGTTAAAAAAGTAACCTGTAAAATGATAAAGACAGTAAACAGATAAAATTACTAATAAAACAAGTATAGCTAATTTCTTATCTTTAGACCTCATAACATAAATGATAGCCAGGATTACAAGAAAACACCCTTCAAACAAACCCATAACGTTATTTCACATCCAAATATTTATCTTTTGCCAACCTTGTTCAACTATCTGACCCAATAAAAGAAGACGCCTTCTTACTCAAGAAACGCGCCCGATTGTTGAAGATCAGCGGATGCTGAAGATGGCTCGCACTTATTGAACTCTAGCCCCCTTTAGTGTAAGTACATCTTTTCACATTTAATCAAACTCAAACTCAAACTTAAAACCTGCAAGTTTAGCTTATCAAATACGTTTCATGAAGTCCTTTTTCGTTGGGAGCATGAAACTGGACATATTTTAAAGAATCTAATTGCAACAACATATTATGTCTTCTAGTTTGAATACCCTCTTTTTAACTTTAGTAATGAAAATAAGCCAAAACTATGCAACTC
>NZ_JBALOW010000084.1:0-44848 GCF_036965085.1 Bacillus sp. JJ1532 | reverse complement strand
GCTTGGAAGGCTGTAGTTTTACCACTAAACTACACCCGCATATTACTAAAAATAAAAAAACAGGTTTCCCTGTAAATTTCATAAACAATAATTTAACATTTTCTTAATATTACAACCTTTTCGAAGTATCGTCAAGTTTTTTTCGACAAATTTCTTTGTTTTTCTTTCTTTAGAAATGTCCGTCAAAAGGATGTGGATGGACTTTTTGGTGATGATTGAACCTTGAAATGTCCGTCCAAGGGGCATCGATGGACTTTTTGGTCGTGATAGGATAGTGAAATTTTTTCAGAATTCGTTTATTAATACCCAATTTTTTCAAAATATTGACATCCTTCCAATTTCACATAAAAATATACATGTAACTATATAATGTTATGGATCAATTTTTTAATAGAAAGGAAGATACATATGTTTAAAAGAATTGCAGCAGATGCTTTAGGCTTGTCTGATATAGGGAAAATTATCGACCCACAAGACTATGACAAAACCGAGGCTGATGACTATGTGATGCATGAGGATAATGAGAAGATTTATTTTCTTATTAAAACGAAGGCAGATGAATACTGTTTTACCAATTTAGCGCTGATCCATGTAGATGGGGAAAAAGCTATTTCGTCTAAGAGAACATTAAGAAGGTATTCGTATTATGAAAATGAAATATCCGATGTAACCTTAGAAACTGCTGGAAAAATCGATCTTGATATCGAAATTAAGTTTAAGTTAGGCTCACAAATTTTTGATATTGATGTTCAGAAAGATCAAATTGAAAAATTAAAAGATTTATATAAAGCACTGATTCGCATTTCCGAGATTTATAAAGAAAATAAAAAAAATGTAGGCTTAGCTGATGTAAGTCTTGAGAAGGCTGTTTCTGTTTTGCATGGTGCTCGCCTTGGCGAAAATACAGCATTAGAAAAAGAGTATCAAAAGCTAACAGATTTTGGCTTTGCTTGGCTCACCTCCGTCAGAGAACAATACCAAACCAAGGACTTTGGCAAGGTCTTTGAAAAATATATCAATAATTAAGAAGCTTAAATAAAATTGTTAACATAAAAGCAGCCTTTCATATAGAGGAGGGCTTTTTTTTTCAATTTCTGGACAGGTTTTTACTTTTCTCGAAAACCTGTCCGAATAAACCTTGAAGAAAATCTGCTTAAAGTCCTGCAAAATAAATTTCAGGTTTCAATTTTGAAAAAGCTTACTATTGTGTGACAAAAAACAATTCTGTTTTTACATTGTTATGGTATCCTAGGTATATACTACTTTTGGAGGTATCGAGATATGGCAATTACTATAGAAAACCCTAAAAATGCCAAAAGTGACAAACCACAATTTTCAAGGACCAATCCATTTTTAGCACCGGTTCTTAAAAATAGTAATTTAAATGGAACAGACTCAAGTAAAGAAACAAGACATATTGAGTTATCATTAAAAGGTTCTGGCCTTTCATATGTTCCAGGTGATGCGCTTGGTATTGTTCCTGCAAATGATCCAGAACTTGTATCATCCCTTCTTGAAGAAATGGGATGGGACCGTGAAGAAATTGTAACTGTTGGAAAGCAAGGGGAGACGCTGCCATTGATGGAAGCGTTAACAACGTATCTTGAAATTACTCTGCTGACGAAGAAGATATTACAGCAGGCAGCAGCCCTCACAGAAAATGAAGAGCTGCAAAGGCTTATATTGGTTGAAAATGCAGATCAGCTTAAGGAATATTGCTATGGACGCGATTTATTAGATATGTTGCGCGATTTTGGCCCTTGGAAGGCATCTGCCCAAGAAATCGTCTCCATATTGAGAAAAATGACGCCGCGTCTTTATTCTATCGCAAGCAGCATAAGTGCTAATCCAGATGAAGTTCATCTAACCATCGGTGCTGTACGCTACACTGCTCACGGGCGTGAACGAAAAGGGGTTTGTTCAGTTCAATGTGCTGAACGAGTTCAAGAAGGAGATACGCTGCCAGTCTTTGTTCAAGTCAATAAACACTTCTATTTACCAGAGTCCCTAGAGAAAGATATTATTATGGTTGGTCCTGGTACAGGCATTGCTCCATTCCGTTCTTTCATCCAGGAATGGGCAGTCAATCAAGCAGCTGGCCGCACATGGCTCTTTTTTGGAGATCAGCATGAAGCAACGGATTTCCTTTATCAAGACGAATTGGAAAAATATCAACAAGACGGAGTATTAACAAAGCTTGATACTGCCTTCTCTCGTGATAAAGCTGAAAAAGTGTATGTGCAGCATAAAATGCTTGAACATAGTAAAGAATTGTTTGAATGGATTGAAAATGGAGCTTATTTCTACGTTTGTGGGGATAAGGAACGTATGGCGAAAGATGTTAACGATGCGCTTGTTACTGTTATTGAAAAAGAAGGTTCGATGACTCGAGATGAAGCCGAAGCCTATTTGAAAGATTTGCAGAAGCAAGGTCGTTATCAGCGTGATGTATATTAAATGAAACGCATTTTATTTTAAAGATCCTAAGTTTTAAAAATCCAGCTCCCTCCGTTCCATGTGAAATGGAGGAAGCTGGATTTTTTAATGAACTGTAAAGGTCATACTTTCTTTTTTAAAATAGCACGGACAGGGCTTCCATCTGCTTCTGCAAGCGGCAATGGGATAGCTGCCAACTCATATTCCCCTGGATCGATATGATCAAGCACAAGCCCTTCCAAAATATGAACTCCATACCGAGTCAGTTCATGATGAGCAGATAGTTCTTTGCTGTCTAAGGGATCAACCGAAGGCAAATCAAGGCCGATTAGCCGAACACCTTTTTGTGAAAGATAAGCTGCCAGTCCTGGCTCAATAAAGGGAATACTTTCTGGAAAAACCGCTCGATTTTTCCATGCCCCTGTATAGATTAACAGACGGGTCACCCTGGATAAGTCGACCTTACTTACTTCATCCACACCAATACTATCTTTATTCGGCAAATGGATGACAAGTGCTTTCCCAATATACAAATCTAAATCAAGTTCGATTACTCTTTTTCCATCATTATCAAAATGAAAAGGAGCATCAATATGTGTACCTGTATGTGCACTCATTGTGATTTGTCCGACATTTACGGACCCACTTTCTTCTTTGCTCCAGTTAACTTTATAAGAAAAAGGAGTATCTCCTGGCCAAACAGCTACTTTTTCATCCAATCGTTGTGAAATATCAACCCATTTACTCATGCACATTCCCTTTCATAGTTTCGTCCTTAAGCTCCACAGTTCTGGAAAGAATTGGTGATCAAGAACTTTTTTTAAATAGGGAACACCTGAAGAGCCGCCTGTTCCCTGTTTATGACCGATAATTCTTTCCACTGTGTTCATATGATGAAACCGCCAAGTCTGCTGCCCGCTTCCAATATCAACAAGCTTCTCGGCTAATTCGTATAAATCCCAATATTGATTCACATCTCGATAAACGGTCAGCCACGCTGCTTCCACAGTTGCATTTGACTTGTAATTTAGTGACCAGTCTCTATCAAGCGCCCCCTGATCGATTGACAAACCTCGAATAGCAAGAGCATGGATCGCCGCATCGTAAATGCTTGGCTTATTCAAAGCCTTGTTCAATGTTTCGAAAAGCTCGTTTTGATGCTTATAAACTACTAGTGAAGAAGCATTTTTATGCCCTAGTGCAAATTCAATCAGTCGGTTTTGGTATGATTGAAATCCTGATGAAGACCCTAGCTTGTCACGAAATTCTAAATATTCAGCGGGTGTCAACGTAGACAATACACTCCATGATTGAATCAATTGCTGTTGGATTCTTGAAACACGAGCAAGCATTTTAAAAGAAGGCTCTAAGTTATTTTGGTGAATACATTCTGTCGCTGCTGCAAGCTCGTGGATGATGAGCTTCATCCATAATTCACTTGCTTGATGGATGATGATAAACAGCATTTCATCGTGATGATTGGATAATAAGTGTTGACTAGAAAGGATTTTATCAAGATGTAGATAATCCCCATATGACATATATTTTTGGAAATCTGTATGTATCGTTTTTTCGAGACTGGTCTCCTGACTATGTTCATTAACGGGTTTTTTCTCCATACTTTTCACCTTCTTCTTATCCATATTTTCTGCTATTTGATAAATAAACCGTATCAAGAATAATACTTTCCGTCAATTAAAAATCTTAATATTTAAAAAATATAGATTATTTAAGTGAATTTTTATTTACTTCATACAAACTCTAAGATATCCTTCTAGTAACATATTAGAAGGGATTGAAGATTATTAATGACAACGAATTCATTTATCCCAACTAAAGGATATGCACAACAATTAGATCGAAATAGTATGACCTTTAGAGAAGAGTTTTACATTAAAGACGGTATTTATTATATGGACGGAAACTCTTTAGGACTGCTTTCTAAAAGGGCAGAAAAAACATTGCTTCTCAGTTTAGACGATTGGAGGAATCTGGGTATTGATGGATGGACTTCTGGGCATCAGCCTTGGTTTGATTTTTCGGAGAAATTAGGAGCATTGACTGCCCCGTTAATAGGAGCAAAGTCAGAAGAGACAATTGTTACAGGCTCAATCACAATAAATATTCATCAAATGTTAGCAACGTTTTACAAACCTGAAGGAACACGGACAAAAATAGTGGCAGTTGAATTAGACTTCCCATCTGATATTTATGCGATAAAATCCCAATTGCACCTGTTTGGGCTTGATCCAAATGAACATTTAGTGCTAGTAAAAAGTCGTGATTCGCGCATTATTAACGAAGCCGATATCATTTCTTCTATGACTGATGAGGTCGCCATCGTCTGGCTGCCATCTGTTCTATATCGAAGCGGTCAGCTCCTTGATATGGAGCTTTTAACAAAAGAAGCTCATAAAAGAAATATATTAATCGGGTTTGATCTAGCCCATTCGATAGGGGCTCTTCCGCATTCCTTGCATGATTGGGGTGTCGATTTTGCAGTCTGGTGTAATTATAAGTATTTAAATAGCGGTCCAGGCGGCGTGGGAGGATTATTTGTACATGAAAGACATCATGGAAAAGCCCCTGGTCTAGCAGGTTGGTTCAGTTCAAACAAAGAAAAACAGTTTGATCTTGAACTGGATTTGACACATGCCCATTCGGCTGGTGCCTTCCAAATCGGCACTCCACATATATTAAGTACTGCCCCGCTCTTAGGGTCCCTCGAAATTTTTGCTGAAGCAGGAATCGAAAATATCCGTGAGAAGTCTCTAAAAATGACTGGATATATGATGTATTTAATCGGGACTGAACTTTCAGATTTTGAATTTAGTATTGGAAACCCAGCAGAAAATGAGCGCCGTGGAGGGCATGTTTGTTTAGAGCACCGCGAAGCGGCACGAATTTGCAAAGCTTTAAAAGATCATCATGTCATCCCTGATTTCCGAGCGCCAAATGTCATCAGACTAGCCCCAATCGCATTATATACAACTTTTGAAGATATATGGGAGACCATTCAAATTTTAAAAAGAATTATGGTAAACGAAGAATATAAAAAATATGAAAATGCTAGAAATATAGTAGCCTAGTTCTTTTTTAGCATACAAAAATTCCCAGACTTAGAGGCTTTCTCTTTTGGAACTCAAAAAGAGAAAAGCCTTTTCGTTTTAGGTTTCACTCTTCCATAATTTATACTCTATATTTTAATATACAAATAACGTCTTCCTATTACTTTTTAGAAAGACGTTAAAAAACATTGATAAGACATAAATCCAATTTTACTAGCAAAATAATAATTCTACGCTTCTTTCATCACCCATACCGAAACTGCTTTCTCCTCACCAACATTTACATAACGGTGAGGAGTAGTACTCTGAAAGTAAATACTATCGCCAGCTTGAAGAGAAATTTCATCTTCACCTAATGCAATATTCATTTCCCCTTGAATCACATATCCAAATTCAACCCCAGGGTGACTGACCAGCTCCATCTCGCTTTGCTCCCCTGGCAGAATTTCTACCAGTAAAATTTGCTCATCACTAAGATGGCTTGGCATCAGTTCATGGTACCTTACGATATCATTCGATAATTGCAGTAATCTGTGTTCACCTTTTCTAATGACAAATTGATTTTCTTTTGAGCCATCAAAAAAATAATTGATTGGAGTATTTAAGGCTGTGCATATTTTCCAGAAGTTGCTGACAGTTGGGTCCACAAGACCTCGTTCTATTTGTGAAAGGAGGCCTTGGCTTAAGCCCGTTTTCTCCGCTAAGTCAGCAAGTGTAAAGCCTTGCTTTTTGCGAATTTCTCTGACCTTGTATTCCTTTATCATCTATATAACCACCCTTCTAATAATGGCAAGCAGCCAGATGGTCTTGACCCCTGCCTTCAAGCTTAGGGCTGATTAAACATCTTTCAGTTCGCTTTGGACATTTTTCATAGAAAACACAGCTTACTTCTCCCTTAGGCGGCAAAGTTTCGGCAAAGCCTTTGATGCCTTGTTCATTCGTTTCAAAAAGGCTTGGCAATGATGATAAAAGGATTTCAGTATAAGGGTGCTGTGGATCATTAAATAGTTTGTCTGTTTCACCCATTTCGACAATATTGCCTTTATAGAGTACAGCTACTTTCGTACACATATATTTTATGACGGACATGTTGTGTGAGATAAATAAATAGGTTAAGCCTCTTTCTTTCTTTAATTCCTTTAATAGATTAAGAACCTGTGCCTGCACGGAAACGTCCAATGCTGAGGTTGGTTCGTCAAGGACGATAAATGAAGGATCTGTAATTAGTGCTCTGGCAATTGCAATTCTTTGACGCTGGCCACCACTGAATTCATGGGGATACCGGTCCAGATGCTCTTCTTTTAGCCCTACCCGTTTTATTAATTTTAATAAATTTTCGTACGAACCTTTTTGCCTTCTTTCTGTTTTATCAAGTGCATAGAGTGGTTCCAAAATAATTTCTTTAATGGCCATTCTAGGATCTAATGAAGATTGCGGATCTTGGAAGACGGTTTGTAATTCTCCTGGCTTTCTACGAATATACTTATTTCTTTTCCATAAAGGATTGCCTTGATAAAGGATATCGCCTCCTGTTGGAGATTCTAGCCCAATAAGTAGTTTGCCAAACGTACTTTTTCCGGATCCAGATTCACCGACAAGCCCCAGCACCTCTCCTTCAGATATAGAAATGGACATATTATCTAGGGCTTTCACGGTTAGTTTCCCTTTTTGATAATGCTTATGTACGTGATCCATTTCGATCATTACGGTCATAGAATCAATCCCTTTCCAGCCAACATGCTATATCATGCTGATTTTGCCATTGAATTAATTCAGGCTGCTTTGTCCGACAAATATCCATTACGTAATGGCATCTTGACGCAAACGCACAGCCTACTGGACGTTCCATTAAGTTTGGCACCTCGCCTTGAATCGCCTTTAATGGTTCATTCGCATCCTTGCCATCAGGTAAGGCTTCAATTAGTGCTCTGGTGTATGGATGCTGAGGAGCATGTAAAACCTCCTTCGTCTCACCGGACTCAATCACTTCTCCCGCATACATGACAACCGTTCGATCGCAAATCTGTGAAACGACCCCTAAATCATGGGTAATAAATAAAATCGATGTTCCTTTCTTCTCATTTAATTCTTTCATAAGCTGCAAAATTTCATGCTGAATGGTTACATCTAAAGCTGTTGTTGGTTCATCTGCAATAAGCAGATCAGGAGGGGCTGCCATCGCAAGCGCGATTACAATCCTCTGGCGCATTCCTCCGCTTAATTCAAACGGATATTGTTTAGCTACATGCTCTGGATTGTGAATATGTACATCTTTTAACGCATTAATCATTAATTGTTTCGCTTCTTTTTTGCTCACTTTCCGATGTCTGCGAATAACTTCTGATAATTGCTCGCCAACCTTCATCGTCGGATGAAGAGCCGTCATAGGCTCTTGGAAAACCATCGCAATTTTCTTCCCGCGAATGGTTTGTATTTCTTTTTTTGATAAAGTTAATAAATTTTCTCCTCTATATGAGATTTCTCCATTCGTTATTTGCGCATTATTTTCTAATAGACCTAATATTGAAAGGGCTGTGATTGATTTTCCTGAGCCTGATTCTCCTACGATCCCGACAATTTCTTTTTCCTGAATGGAAAGATTAATATTTTTTAGAGCTTCAATCGTTCCTCTGAAGGTTTGGAAATTGACATGTAAATTTTTTATTGCTAACATTCCACCGCCCTCCTATCTGCTTGATTTCGGATCCAATACATCACGGATTCCATCTCCAATTAAATTTAAGGCTCCTGCCGATAAGAAAAGTAATAAACATGGAAATGTCGGATACCACCAGAAATCCAGCAAGTACTTCCAGCCAATACTAATCATAGCTCCCCATTCAGGTGCTGGCGGTTGTGCCCCTAAGCCCAAAAAGCCTAATGTGGCAATTAATAGAATCGCATCCCCTACATCTAATGTCCCTTGAATGATGACAGGAGAAACTGAATTCGGCATAATATGTTTTCGAATAATTCGAAGCGGATGGATGCCGAACGTTTGCGCAGATTTAACAAATAATGACTCTCGTAAACTTAATGTTTCACTTCGAGCTAAACGAACATAGACAGGAATCTTTACAATCGCAATTGCAATCATCGCATTTTGAATACTTGGCCCTAATGCTGCAGCCAAAGCCATTGCCAAAATCAATGTTGGGAAGGCTAGGACCATATCCATTATTCTCATTATGACTTGATCAATCATCCCGCCGAAATACCCCGAAATCGTTCCAATCATTAATCCAATAGCAGCAGCAATCAAAATGGCTAATATTCCTAACCCTAATGACAATCTTGCCCCATACAAAATTCTTGTAAAAATATCTCTTCCGACTTCATCTGTGCCAAACCAATGGGACCATGATGGAGGCTGGAATTTATTTGCTGCATCAATAACGGTCGGGTTATACGGAGTTAATAGTGGAGCCAAAATCGCAGCCAAAATAATCACACCTAAAATGATTCCGCCTGCCATTGTCAGCTTATTTTTTTTCAGCTTATATAATAGTGCACTTCTTTTCACTAGAGGCAGCTGTTGTATATCCGTTTGTGGCTGTGCTTCCAATTCATTTTCCTCCTTTCTATCATTCTTTTATTTGAGGATTTAGCACATAATAAGAGAGGTCGACAATTAGGTTAATGAGCACATACCCAATCGAAATAAATACAGTAAATCCCATCATAGCCGGGAAATCTAAATAGGAGATGGATTGAACCACATATCTTCCCATTCCAGGCCATCCGAATATCGTTTCAGTCACGACCGCACCGCCAAGCAATGCGCCAAACGAAACCCCGATGATCGTGATGGTTGGGATTAAAGCGTTTCGTAAACCATATTTGATTAAGAGATATGGTCCATGGATTCCATTTGCAATTGCTGTTCGAAAATATTCTTTTTCCAATACCTCTAACATGCTCGCCCTAACTTGGCGTGTGATAATGGCTAATTGGGCAAAGGACAGGACAATCGCCGGAAGTATGATATGACGAAGACTGCTCTGAAAAGCAACAAAGTCCCCGCTTAACAAGCTATCGAGCAAATAAAACCCAGTGACATGTGTAGGTGGATTAATATGCATATCAATTCGTCCGTTTGCCGGAAACCAACCTAATAATCCGTAAAAAATAAATATCACAACCAACCCGCTCCAGAAAACCGGTGTGGAAATTCCACTAATCGTAAAAATTCTGCTCGCATGATCCCAAAACGTATTTTTCTTAACGGCCGCTAAAATACCGAGCGGAATTCCAATAACAATGGCTATGAAAAAAGCTAGTATCGCTAATTCTAATGTTGCTGGGAAAAAGACAAGCAAGTCATCCAACACAGGTTTTTGCGTACGAATAGACGTACCTAAATCCCCGCTCAGCAACCCCTGCATGTAATGGGCATATTGGGTCAGAACCGGCTGGTCTAGACCCAATTGCTTTCTAACTTGTTCTAATGTTTCTTCATTGGCCCGTTGACCGGCCATCATACTGGCCGGGTCACCGGGAATAATATTTGAAAGAATAAACGTTATAAAGGTAACGCCAAAAACAACAAAAACTAGTAGCAATAATCTTTTGAAAATCATTTTTGCCATAACAATCCCCCGCTATTATCGCAGATTAACGGGCAGTAAGATCCCCAAATTAAGGTTCGGGCATAAACATTTAATAGTATTTTGGGGATCAACTGCCCATAAAGGCCCGATTATAGGAACACAGACTAAGAACGCCACCTCCTGTGGCAACGTCTGTGTGACCCACATCCTGTGGGACGCAACTAACAATCAGTAAGATTATGGCTGACTAAAAGCGCCACATACAATGGCAACTTAGTCCTAGCACTCCTATTCGTCTGCCTCCCACTGATTGAAGTTTCACCTTACTGCTTATTCATCTCTGCTAAATTATAAATTCCTTCAAGCATTGGATTGTAAACAAAACCTTGGACAGATTTACTTACTGGCAAGGTAAAATCCTTTTGGAAGAGTAAGATATACGGTGCTTCTTCAATAACAATATCTTGGATGTCAAAATACAAAGCTTCCCTTTCTTCTTGGTTATTAGAAGTTGCCGCTTGCTTTAATAATGTATCAACCTGATCATTTTTATAGAAAGCACGGTTTCCGGCTAATCCGAAGTTTGCTGAGTCATACCAATAGTTCATAAACATATATGGATCACCAAAGTCCGGGCTCCATACGCCAAGAGCTAAATCAAATTCCCCTTTATCCATCATTTCGCGTGAAGTAGCATAAGCAACCTTGTTCAGTTCAACATTTACACCAATCTCTTTTAAATTCGCCTGAATCGTTAATGCTTCTGTTTCCCACCATGTTTTATTATCTGAATACAATAAAGTCAGGGTTACATCAGTTGCTCCTGCTTCAGCTAATAGCTCTTTTGCTTTTTCAATATTTAGCTCATATTGGATGGCATCTTTATTATGACCCCATAATCCATCTGGAACAGGCCCTCTCATCGGTGTAGCAAATCCTTGGTGAACAACATCAATCATTGAATTATAATCAATTCCATAGCTTAGCGCCTGTCTTACTTTAGGGTCTTTTAATGCTTCATTTCCTTTACTGGAATTAACATATACATAGTCCACTAGCAAGCTTGGTTTTTGTAATAACTCTACATGATCCATCGAGCGGACGGATTCGATCTGTTCTGTCGGAATTCCCTCAGCAATATCAATTTCTCCCTTTTCTAATTGCATGCGTTGTGTAGCCCCGTCAGCAACAATTCTAAAATATACTTCTTCAATGCTAGGTTGAACCTTCGCCTCTTTATTAACAGAAAGTTTTATATACTCACCTTGTTTCCATTCTGTTAATTCATATGAGCCGCTTCCCATCGTATTATTTGCTAAATAGTTTTGTCCTAAATCTCCATCCTTTTCATGCTCCATAACCTTCGGATTCACAATTCCCCCATAGTTAGCTGCCAAAGTGGATAAGAAAGGCGGGAAGTTTTCTTTTAATGCAAATGTCACCACATATGGAGACTCCACCTTAATCTCTGAAATAACACCATAAACTTCTGCAGGACCGTTGCCAATCTTTAATGTCCGTTCAAAAGTAGTTTTAACCGCTTCTGCATTAACCTCTGTTCCATCGGAAAATTTATGGCCCTCATTTAATGTGAATGTCCATGTCTTTCCATCCTCACTTACCTTCCATTCCTTAGCTATTCCTGGTTTTACTTCAGTTGACTCACCATCATACTCTACTAATCTCTCATAAGCAGGGTATGTAATTTTCCATGCTGAGTTATCCATCGTAACCGCAGGATCCAGCGTCCCTTGGTCAGCTGTCATGGCAACAGTCAAGATTTTCTTTTCTGTGCTGTCACCATTAGCCGTTTCTGTGCCTTCCTTTTCCCCTGTCTTCGCAGGAGCATTCGAGTTTTGTACACAACCTGCCAAAACGATAAGTACACTAAACAAAAGGAACATTAACTTTTTCTTCATTTTTACCCCTCACTTTTCGATCTCTTGATATAGGATACCTTTGAAATATTCCTGCTTTCCCTTTTTCTTTGCCCAGCTTTTCGTGCCGTATTCAAAATGCCACCACTCATCCGTATTTGAAATAAAGCCAACCCCCATCATGACATTTTTTAATATTCTCCTGTTGATTAAAAATTCTGTCTCTTCGGATGACAAGTCAGCCTTTTTCTCAAACCAATCAAGCTGGGACCTTTCATGGAATTCATCAAATTCACTACCCATCTGAAGCCACCCATGTTGATCAGCTATCGTTAGATCAACAGCCCCTCCCGATAAATGCGGGGATGGATTTGTAATATCTTTAGTTGGAGTCGCCACAAATTTATATAGCTCCTGTTCTAATTCCATATCTTTAAAACCTTCATTTTCTAAATCACGCTTCGTTTGTTCATAAATCGCCCTTTGCGTCTCGTAGGAACGCCACCCATCAAGGATTACAAAAGAGATTCCTTCAGGTAAAAGATGAGAAGCTTCAAGCAGCTTTTCCATAACCTCTTTCCTTAAATAACATTCGTTTTCCGCACCAGGTAAACCATTCAAAAAATAATAAGGATAAATATGTATTTTCTCAGATGCCTCTGAAACTGGAACCAACACTTTTTTCACCTCAAAATCGTTTTAGCTTTCTAGGTTTTTTTGCTCACCTCCTACTTCTAAATATTAAAACTAATTTTAATATTTTAAATATTATATCATAATTTGGTAGTTTTTCTAGATTATTTTTGTAAATGGAGGAAAAAAGGACTATTGGGAGTTTTCAAATCCAAGAAAAAAACGCTCCTTACATTTATGTAAGAAACGTTTTTTAAATCTTTTTCTTTCTTAATATCCTTCTTTAATGAATGTTATTTTCATTAATTTAAATAATGATGCTTACAATTACTGCTGATAAAACACTAACTAATGTTGCTCCAAACAATAGCTTCAACCCAAACCGGGCAACTATGTTTCCTTTCTGTTCGTTTAAACTTTTTACAGCTCCTGAAATGATTCCAATAGAGGAAAAGTTTGCAAATGAGACAAGGAATACTGAGATAATTCCTAGTGTTCGAGGGGTAAAGCTTTCCTGCATTTTAGCTAAATCCATCATAGCTACAAATTCATTTGTCACAAGCTTTGTCGCCATAATACCGCCTGCTTGAACAGCCTCATATAATGGAACCCCCATAATTAATGCAAAAGGTGCAAAGATATATCCCATGATCTCCTGGAACGAAATACCGAAAATTAATTCAAAAACGCCATTAATTCCAGCAATTAATGCAACAAAACCAATTAACATGGCAGCAACTATAATCGCTACTTTAAACCCATCAATTATATATTCACCTATCATTTCAAAAAAGCTTTGTTTTTCCTCTTGAATAATAAGTATATCTTCGTTGGATTCCACAGTATACGGATTAATTACGGATGCAATAATAAATCCTCCAAATAAGTTCAGTGCCAATGCGGTAACCACATATTTTGGTTCAATCATCGTCATATAAGCTCCAACTATGGACATTGAAACCGTTGACATGGCTGATGCACACAATGTATATAAGCGATTGGCCGGCAGTTGGCCAAGTTGCTTTTTAACCGTAATAAATACTTCTGATTGACCAACCATTGCTGATGCAACGGCATTATACGACTCTAACCTTCCCATACCATTTACCTTACTTAACAAGAACCCAATTCCTTTCATAATAAAAGGAAGTATTTTTAAATATTGGAGAATACCAATTAATACCGAAATAAATACGATTGGAAGCAGAACATTTAGAAAAAATGGCATTTCACCTTCGTTTGCAAGGCCTCCAAAAACAAATGATATTCCACTGTTCGCATAAAATAATAATTTATTAAAGACGTCTGAAAACACTTTAATTAATACAAATCCAAATTTCGTATTTAACAATAATCCCGCTAATAAAAGTTGGATAACAATCATCATAATAATTGGTTTGATCTTAATATCTTTCCGATTATTACTTGCTAAATAAGCTAGTCCCAAAACAACAAGCAGTCCAAACAAAGCTATAACGTATTTCATAATTCCTCCAATGGTGTCGTTATTTCTAGAAGTTTAATTTGTACAAACCACAAGGGTTTATTTTAACATTTTTTTTAAGGATTAAAAAATAAAAAATAATTCTTAATTATTTTTCTCGAGAGAAAAGTTTCAAATTTCGGATCCCATACTTTTCTATACTATTTTCATCCTCCCCATTATTAAACTGGCTTATTCTTGCTGAAAAAGATTCACCTATGACCAAGACGAAGAAAACAATCCTTTGAAGGCTGTAAAGGATTTCAAAGAAGCCATCGCAAGTGTTACCAATCTAATATTTTTTTAAAAATGTGAACTTTCTGCTCTTTCATTCGTATTATTAATAGAATTAAAAATAGAGGAGGAATTTCATTGGGTAATAAGATTATGATTTCGCTTGGAAAGCTAGCACTCGCCGGTTCAATTGGTTTATCAGGAATTGCAGGCGGACTTTTGTCCGAACATCAGGTCTCAGCAGCGGAAAACATTAACGAAGTCAATTTTGAAAAAAAGGCAAAGGAATATGCTGATCTTTTTAAAACTACGGATTGGGAAAAAGCATACGGCCACTTAAGTAACAGCCTTCAAGCAAAAGTAGCAAAGGAACAGCTGCCAACCCTTATTGCAGGCCTAACAGAAGCACAATTTGGAAAAACAAAAGAAATCACGTTAAAAGATATCAAAAAGAATGGAGTGTACACGAATGCCGCTTTCACAGTGACAGCTGATCAAGGTGTGTACGAGCTTGTTTTGCGATTAAACGATGCTGGGCAGATTGACGACATGCTTTTCAATACATACGCTGTACCAGGGCAATATCTTAATCCTTCCTACAATCATCCAGAAAATTATACTGAAAAGCAGGTAGTTTTTGGAGATGGAGAATTCACCATTCCGGGAGTTTTGACAGTGCCAAAAGGAGAAGGTCCATTTCCTGTTGTCGTCCTTGTTCATGGTTCTGGGGCACATGATATGGATGAAACGTTTGCTTCATTAAAGCCATTTCGTGATATGGCTGTAGGACTCGTGAATGAAGGTGTAGCTGTCCTGCGTTATGACAAAAGAACATACTCCCATGCGATTAAAAGCTATTTAACACCGAAGTTTACTATCAAGGATGAAACAGTACTTGATGCTAATTTAGCTGTAGAAAAATTAAAGGCTATGCCAGAAATTGATGCTGAAAATATCTTTGTATTTGGCCACAGCCAGGGAGCTTTTGCCCTTCCAATGATTATCGATAATGACAAGAACAAAGATATTAAAGGGGTTATTGGAGCAGCCGGCCCTTCTGGGAAATTCCATGAACTCATGATCTGGCAGGTTGAGCAGCAATTACAGAGGGCAAAGGATATGAACGTACCTGCTGAGCAGGTAAAAGCTGCTGAAGCCAGCGTGGCTTTCTTCAAGGAACAATTTTCTTTATTGGATGACCCCCAATATTCAGCTGACAATTTACCGACTAATTTCCAGTTTACGCCATCTTACTGGTGGTTTGATCTTCGTGATTTCGTTCCAGCCGAGCTTGCGAAAAAACAATCAGTTCCTACCTTACTTCTTCAAGGAGGAAAGGATATTCAAGTACCTTCTTCAGAATTAGATGCTTGGAAAAAAGCGCTAAAAGACCGTGACAACGTAGATTACAAACTCTATCCTGATATGTTCCACATGCTTGTTAACTTTAAGGGCCAAATAGACGGAATGACAGAATACATGACACAAGGTAATGTTCCACAGGAATTCATTTCGGATATTGCCCAATGGGTGAAAACAGGTGAAATTAAAGAAGTGATAAGTAAGCCACAGGAGCCAAGCAGTCCTGCGAAAATGGTGTATTGGGACAGCTTATTAATGAAAAAAGGACAAATTGGGAAAGTCACTATTACAAAACCAATTAACCTCTGGAAGCGCGAAGGCGATAAGCTTGTCTTTGAAAGGATCCTTAAGCCAGGCGAGCAATACCGCGTCTACCGTCAAGACGATAAATTCGGCGGCCAATATGGGCTCGGCGGCGGTTACTATGTGACGAATATGAAGGGATATGTAGATTATAGGACACCTTCAAAGGCGAAATTGAAAGAATTGAATGAGGGTTAATGTTAAATTAAAAGGGGTAGTCAAGAAAGTACCTAAATAAGTTAAGCAGCTGGCAAAAATAGCTCGTATTTGTCAGCTGCTTTTTTTGAATAAATATACCTTTCCATAACAAAAACCAAAACGTCAGTCCTCTGCACAGCTTACCTCACGTACGGTTGTGGAGTATGTTACAGCTATTGCAAAAATTGTAAATGAAAGATACATTTGCAGGGTATACATGGAAAATTCCTTGCTTTAGTAGAAATAAGATTTATGACATCCCGGGAGGAATATACAAATTTAAAAATACAAATACAGATAAATTTCCTACATCAACAAGCATATGGGAATAAACACTCCACCTTAAACTACTCGTTCTATAACGGATGAGTGACCAGATGATTCCCATTACAACTAAGCTAATATACATTTGATAAGAACGATTCGCTATAGAAAAGACTCCCCACATAAATGGATGACTTAATACAAATAATAGAGTTGAATACATAATAGTTACCCGTCTAGGGAAACTCTCCCCTGCATCCAGCAATAATCCTCTCCAATAGCCTTCCTCAAACCATGGATTGATAAGGGCAAATAAAAGCAAAAACAGTGTTATATGCGGATACTCTAACAGTAAATTTACATTTGGAAGTAAAATGCCAACAGCAGGGAAAATTCCAATCAATAGCCCGAACAATAGCCATTTTTTTATAAAGACTGGTTTTTTCAGCCAATCCTTATATACTTCTGCCGGTACGAACAATAATTTTATTAATCCGGTTAAACCCCAATAGGAAGCTGCCGTTATCATCCAGCAATAATCAGGAATATACTGATAACTTATGGATGCAATCCAATGGACGATGAAAATAATGAAAATGGGTGACAATAAAACTACTGTTCTATTTCTTTTACTATTTAAGGTAAATATAGCAATCACCCTATTAAAGATATTTTACTTCTTGTAAATTGCCTAAAAGAATGAATTAGGATATATTCAATAACTTTTCAACTCTTTGCAGCAGACTATCAATTTGTTTATTAGCATCAATTTTCTCTGCGCCAAATGCCAAACTGTGGACTAAAATTCCGTCCATACTGGACATAATGATTTTTACAATCTCTTCTGCTGGTATTGAAAGCTGAAATTCACCCTGTTCTATCCCTGCATGAAGCAAGTTTAAAAATAACTGAACAGTTTTATCATATCGATTCAAAAAAAACTCTTTTGCCCTTGGTTCTCTCCAGCTCGATATCCAAAATTCATAAATAGCTGGATAAATACTTTCATCAATTGTAGGAAAAATTAATTTATTACTTTCTAAAAAATCTCTAAGCTTTTCGAATGCGGACTGAACTTTCAAGTTCTTAAGTGATAAAGAATCATCCAGTTGTTCATCCAGATAATTCAGTAGGGCTTCGAATATTTCGATCTTATCTTTGAAATATAAATAAATCCATCCCCGGCTCATCCCTGCTTCTTCAACAATATCCTTGAGTGTGGCTTTTTCATATCCTTTTCGTTTAAACACCTCCATTGAGGCCATTAATATCTGATGTATCCTTTGCTCCTTATGTTCTTCGCTTACTTTCGGCATAACCTGCTGCACCTCCATTAAATAAATGAACCTCGTGTCATTAATTTTAATTATAAATGACACGAGGTTCATTTTACAATACCTATTTTGGAATTTTTTGTTTATTTCTATTAGTCCTACTTGTATCTGCTGAATCGGCTCTAAATCGATCACCGCACGAGTAATAGTAATACTGTCATGTTAAAAATTAAGCTAAAAAAACAAACAAGAAACGCCTCTCTACAACTTGTAGAAAGACGTTGAAATTATTTAAGTTCTCGTCTGAAGACGGTAAACAGGAAATAAATATTTTTGTACTATACAACATGAACAATATCTCTGCACACTATTTTAATGATATGATCATATTTTTTAATGATTGACGAGTCTTTATTACTTGAATGCAGTAGATTCCCAAACAATTAGACTGTTGCTCTTTTCAATAACACATATGATAACGTCATATATAATATTGTTGGAAGAATGAGCCAATAAGCAATTTGAACAGCAGTAAACTTTACGAACCAATGAAAAATATCCATCCAAACACCATAATAAGTTGCTAACAGGGCAGCAACACTTGAAATCAATAATACGGAAATTATCGCAATTACGAGGCCTTTTCCACCAAAGCGACGTGCTGTACTGGATATTAGCAATCCGTTAAAAAATATATTTATTAACAGGATAATATATATTATCAATTGTTCCAAAAGTGTCCCATCATTCAAATAGGGAAAGTGAAAGAAATGGAGCAGACCTCCCCACCCATTTGTTGCATTTTCAATGGCTGACAGAAATACTAACATGATTCCATACAATGTATTGACAGCGACACCCATTACTACAGTACCAAGAAAATAATCTGTTCTTCTTATTGACATTCCGATTGCATAAGGAAATGTTTGCGCAACAACCATGATTCCCGCGACTAGCATATAGAAAAAAATGTATGAAACCCCGCCAGTATACATTTTATCCTCACTTGAAATAAACAGACTGATGATAAAATTTAACAGGAATACTGAAAAGAGAATAATATTTGGTATTAAAAACCATCCCCATTTATCTCTTGAATACATTATTAGAACACCTTTAATATTCATTGGACAATCGCTCCTTCACGAGTAGATTTTCCTTTTGTCAAATGGACTACTAACTGTTGTAAGGACACTGGAGAAATTTCTAGTCCACTAGCTTCTGCTTGATGTCGATCCATATTGTTCTTATTTTGAATAACTGTTGCAGAGAGCAATCCGCCAAAAGGCTCCCGATGGATGACCTCCTTATTTTTCACAAATGCTTCCACTTTTGCTGCTTGACCAGTTACCGTATAGGCAAGACCACGTAAATTTTCTGCCTCTTTATTAATGATTAATCGACCTTTGTCAATGACTAAAATATGTTCAAGTAAATTACTTACCTCATCAATTAAATGAGTTGATAATATGACAGTACGTGGATATTCTGCGTAATCTTCCATCAACTTGTCATAAAATAAACCTCTTGAAACTGCATCAAGTCCTAAATATGGTTCATCGAAAATCGTTATCGGCGCTCTGCTAGCAAGGCCGATGACAACCCCAACCGCTGAGTGCATTCCCCTTGATAGTTTTTTGGGCTTTCTTTTTAAAGGGAGATTAAAATCATTAACTAAGGAGTAGGCAAAATCCTCATCCCAATTTGGAAATAGTGACTTTGAAACTTTTAATATATCATTTACAGTGAAATTATCCGGATACTTTTGACTTTCTTTGATAAAACAAATTTGACTTAATACTCTCCTGTTTTCCACAGGATTTTCGCCATGTACTTTTATTTCACCACTCGTAGGAAACTCTTGAGCAGTCAATAATTTCATTAGAGTTGTTTTCCCAGCACCGTTTCTTCCAAGTAATCCGTAAATTTTATTTTCCTCAATCATAAAATTTATATCTTCAAGCGCCTTAAATTCCCCGTATGATTTATCAAGTTGTTTAACCTCAACGATTCTTTTCATCACTATTCATCCCCTTTCCAACCATATCCGTCAATTGATCAGACGTAATCCCTAACTTCTTTGCTTCATGGATCATCGTGATGATATACTGCTCAAAAAACTGTTCCTTCCGTTTATTTATGATCTTTTCACGTGCTCCCTCTGCAACAAACATCCCAATCCCCCGCTTTTTATATAAAATACCTTCATCCACCAATAAATTAACACCTTTCGCTGCAGTTGCAGGATTAATTTTGTAAAATGCGGCAAATTGATTTGTCGATGGAATCTGTGTTTCTTCCGCCATTCCTCCTTCAATGATGTCATCCTCAATCCGTTCCAAAATTTGCAGAAATATAGGCCGACCATCGTCAATTAACTGTTTCATATCCTCACCACCACATCGGTTAGTTACTTATGTAATTAACCATATAACAAATAAAGTGTAGAGTCAATAGGTGCTTTTATAAAAGTGTGAATTTTATAAAAAGATATCAAAACCATAAAAAATGACCCCTCCATTATTGGACAGGTCATTCATAAATCCGAACCATATTATTTTAACAATCTATTCCTCATCACTACCCCTATACCGCCTATATGGCAGCGGATTCCATGTTCGATATTCGAGATCCGCCTTGCGCAAAGCAGCAGGAATATCTTTTAATATCCTGTTCGCTACCTCTAGTTCGCGCTCAGCTTCTGATTTATCCTGATACAAAAATTCATCTGACGCTTTTTCCATTGCTCTATCCACTTTTTCTTTCAAGTTTTCTACAACCATTTCTTGCTGACGATAAATCGATTCTCGAGCTTCCGAAACCCACTCCGGCTGCACGGAACGAAGGTGATCTGTTACATAACTGAATTCTTCAAAGATCTCCTTATACACACGGTCAGCATTTTCACGTATATCCTTAATGGCTGCTTCCAAATCTTCTATCGTTAGTTCATCCACCACTAAAGGGCGCTTGCGTTTGGAGCCACCTATTCCTTTTGAATGTAGATAATAAGGAAAAATAGACTTTATCGTTTTTCCAACAGGTGCAATTGCAAGCCCCTCCTCATCGATACCTTTAGGCTGCACACCTTGCATGGCAATACGGGCAGATTCTGGTCTTACAATTTCCTTCGGTGGTAAAACGCCATACCGTAGCAACTCACGGATCCCTGTTCCAGAAATATTGATTCGATAGCGATCATCGTGTGGACATGTTTGTTCTGTTGCTGGGTTATCACAGCGCGTGCAATAAAACACCTCATGAAATAACCGAATATCAATTCCTAGCTCCTCTTTCGTAAACTTATCAAAAATCGTGTGACTTGCATATTTATCATAATAATCACCAACACCCGCATGGTCTCGACCAATTAATGCATGGGTACAGCCGTAATTTTTCATTATGAGTGCATGGAGAACAGCTTCACGAGGACCTGCAAAAATGTAGGTCACACGCAATGGTGAAAGAATTGTTCTCTCCTTTGGATAATACGTATCAAGCACAGCCTGATAGGATAACATACGGAATTCATGTCTTGTATATTCACGCTTTGCCATCTCGACTAACGGCTGAACAAATAATCCATCTAGTTCCTCAAGTGCATTGCGATGAATATATTCGTGACCGCGATGTAATGGATTTGCACCTGTAATAAAACCAGCTACCGTTTTAAATTTTTTCTCCTCATAAAATAGTTTCCATGTATCTTTCGGTTCGATCCGTATTTTTTCAAAAGGCCCCCAGTGGACACGGCGAAGTAATTGAATCGGCCCAGCTAATGCAGTATCCCCCATCCTTCGATAAATTGAATCAACACCAGGATGACTGCGGTCAGTTGTACCGAATAGCTGCTGAGCTCGGAATTTTCTGTCATAATCGAAAATATCTTCTAACTTTAATATAGCTACAGGTTCCTTCGATTCATCAACTAATGCGACCTCATCTCCAACCGATAGAGATTGAATCACATGCTTATTTCTGTCGCCAACAGGGGCGAAGCTTAGCGGCACAGGCCAAACAAGTCCATTTGATAGGCGCCCTTCTATTAATACTGATTTATAGTCCGCTTCATTCATAAACCCTTCATTTGGAGATAGTACACCTGTAGCAATCATTTCAAGTGTTATGACAGCCTCTAAATCTACCATAATAAATGGAAGCAGATTTGCCCGCTCCATTGCTCGATCTCGTTCTTCTCCAGTTAAAACACGGTCAACTAATTTCCCCCCATGTGGCAGTTGTGGATATTTTGTTACTTTTTCTACGACACTTGTTTCTTTGTTCATTACCAATCTATCTCATCCCCCTAAATTATCTGCTTTTCCTGCTTTACTGACTCCCCATGTCAATAAAGCGATTTTCAAATGCACATTTATTCCGCACTTTTATAACCTGTATGCGCCCGGACAGAGACTTCAGCATACCTTTTATAATCATTTTCTTTCGAAAAAATAGTTCCGAGATAACCACCGAGAAAGCCTAATGGCACACTAACAAGTGCAGGATTATCGAATGGGAAGATTGGGTTTCCTACAAATAGAGCGGCCCCTTCAACTGGTGAGAATACGCTAGGACTAATCGATACGAGAATTAATGCTGAGATCAACCCGGAAAAAACTCCCCAAACTGCACCCGAAGTATTAAAGCGCTTCCAATATACTGTGTATAAAATTACTGGCAAATTTGCACTTGCAGCGATACAAAATGCTAAAGAAACTAAGAAGGCTACGTTTAGGTATTGTGCACCTAATGATAATAATATGGATATAACAGACACACCTAATGCTGCATAGCGTGCAGCTAGCATTTGCTCTTTCTCTGTTATCTTTCCTTTTTTAATAATTTGGCCGTAAATATCATGTGCAAATGCAGATGCTCCTGATAATACGAGGCCAGCAACTACCGCTAAGATTGTCGCAAATGCAACCGCTGAAATGAATGCAAATAAGATATTCCCGCCAATTGCCTGAGCTAGTAGCGGTGCAGCCATGTTTCCGCCAGGATTTGCTGCGAGAATCTCACTTTCCCCGACATAAATTGCAGCCCCAAAGCCAAGGAATAATGTTAAAATATAAAAAATCCCAATCGTCCAAGTTGCTGTAATAACCGAGCTTCTGGCAGTTTTCGCATCTTTTACCGTGAAAAAGCGCATCAAAATGTGTGGAAGACCAGCTGTTCCGAGAACTAAGGCAAGCATTAATGAAAGCGTTCCTAGAGGATTATTATATTTGAGTCCCGGATTTAAATAGGCTTCGCCATGACTAGTTGCCGATTTTACTTCAGTAAACATGGCCCCTATATTAAAGTTAAATTTCATTAGTACTAAGAAGGAGATGATGATCATCCCTGCCATCAGAAGGACAGCCTTTGTAATCTGTACCCAACTCGTTGCGATCATTCCACCAAATAGAACGTAAATCGTCATCATAACCCCAACAATTAACACTGCTATCCAATAAGGGATATCGAATAAAAGCTGTATAAGTGCACCTGCACCAACAAGTTGTGCAATCATGTAGAAAAGAACAATGGTAATCGTACTAAGAGCAGCAGCCCCTCTTACTTTTTTCGCATCAAAGCGAGAATTAATCATATCGGCTAATGTATATTTACCGAGGTTACGCAATGGCTCTGCAACTAACAATAATACAACTAAATAAGCAATCAAAAATCCGATACTATAGAAAAATCCGTCAAACCCTTTTAAAGCAATCATCCCTGCAATACCAAGGAAGGATGCCGCCGATAAATAATCTCCAGCTATCGCTAATCCATTCTGCCATCCCGTTAATCCCCCACCCGCCGTATAAAAATCTCCGGTAGATTTTGTTTGTTTTGCTGCAATATAAGTAATAACTAATGTAAGAATAACGATTGCGAGAAAAAGAACAACTACAATCGGATCCATCTACCATTCCCCCTTATCTTATCTGCTCATTAATGATTTGTTCGGCTTCTTTATCAAAGGAAGCTGCTTTTTTTACATAAATTGAACTTATCACCCAAACCATCACAAACTGTGAAACCGCAAAAATCCAAGTCCAAGAAATATCTCCAATTGCTGGGGTGTTTAAAAATGTTGTGTAAGAGGTGAAAATTGGCAATAAAAAGTAAAAAATCATAAAAAATATAGTCATCGGTACTAAAAATTTATTCTTTTTGCTCAAAAATTGTTTAAACTGTGAACTGCTTGTAACCTTTACATAATCTACACTTTTCTCAGTAATTAATTCCCTTTGAGCCAAAATCAACCATCTCCTTCCTTCTATTTATAGACAATTATATATTTTTGAAATATTCTATAAATTGAAATTGGATGAACGGTTGAAAACACAGGGTGAATGGTTATGTATGACTGGTGAATGGTTGTAAACCTGTCGTATTGAGCAACTTATCCTTTAAAGATATCAAAAATGGATTTACTTGCAGAACGACTTACAGGGATTTTTGTTCGATTTTTATCTTTTAGAGTTAAATTGCTTGTTCCGTTAAACCATGGGGTTATTTCTAAAACGTGATTTAGATTTACTAAGTAACTACGATGTGCTCGAAAAAATAAATGACCTGCCAACTGGTCCTCTAAATCTTGTAAAGTCATCCGACTCATAATAACCTTATCCTCGGTATGAATCTCTAAAAGTCGTTTATTTGGTACGGCGTAGTAAATAGAATCAGGTGAGACTACAACCATCCGTTCTCCGTCATCAATTAACATCTTTGATACAATAGTTTGTACCTTTTTTTCCGTTTCTTCACTACTATTCTTTCGGTTCATTATACTTTTGCGTATTCGGTTCATCGTCCTTCGAAATCTCGTCTCGTCATATGGTTTTAATAAGTAGTCAACCGCTTCTACTTCAAAAGCATCCATTGCATATTCATCATACGCAGTGGTGAACACAAATAAGGGAATAGTGGCTGGCTCCTGTTTCAAAATATATTGGGCTGCCTCGATTCCTGTTAAACCCGGCATCTCTACATCAAGAAAAATAACATCAGGCCGATGTTCAGAATATAACTCAATTAATTGTTCCCCCGTTTCCGCGTGTGGAGTGAGGATAACTCCCTTCTCTTCCTTCAATAAATATAGCAATTCCTTTCTCGCCATCATTTCATCTTCAGCTATCATCGCTCGAATATTCATCCCAACACCTGCTTTTCTTCAAATTGATTTGAAATTGGAATCGAAAACTTCACTTCACTTCCCCCATGGGATAAATTTCGAATATGCAATCTCGCCGAATCTCCTAATAAATGGACTAATCGTTGGTTCACATTATAAATACCTGTCCCACCATTATTATGACTTACTAATGGCTGTAGACTTACAATCGGTAAAATATGTTGAGGAAAACCGCTGCCATTATCCCGAACTAGAACAGCAAGCCTCCCATTCTCTTTTTCTATCAAAATTTCAATCTTTGCACCATCTGTTACATTCTTTAAACCATGTTGAACCGAATTTTCAATCAATGGTTGAATGCTCGATGGCGGAATATAAATATTTGAAAGATCAGCTGGCTTTATAAAATCAATTTGTAATCTTCCTTTAAATCGTTCTTGAATAATAGAAGTATAGGCTTCAGCATGTTCACACTCTTTTTCTAGTTCAACTAATGATTTCGATACTAAGCGTAAATTAAACCTCATATAGCTTGCTAATTGCAGTGTTAGGAGACGAGCTTTCAATGGATTTTCCCGAAACAAACCGGCAATTAATTGAAGGGTATTAAACAAAAAGTGTGGATTGATTTGTGCTTGTAAATTCCTTAACTCTGCATCTCGAATATGTGCCTTTAGTTTTTCCGCCCCAAGCATGTTCAATTGATCTGAAATAAGTTGTCCTAGCCCTTGTGCCATCATCATTTCAACAGGAGAAATATGCTCTGCTTTACGGAAATAGAAAGCAATAAGATACGTTACATTATCATCTTCTATTATAGGAATGAAAATAGCTGCCTCAAGGCTGCAATTTTTATGAGTACACATTAAATCTGATTTCACGTGTGTAACTTGGATCTTTTTCAATTTAATCGACATTTGTGCTGGATGAGCCGTAATTGCATCCCCAAAATGATGATGCTCTTTACCCAATCCTTTATGGGCTAATACCTCCTTTTGATCTGTAATGGAAACAGCAGCAAGTCTAAGGCGACTATATAATAATTTTGCCAAGCCATTCGCAACGTCAATAGGTGAGTCTTTTTTTAAAAATGGAAGTGCCTCTTTAGCGATGGTTAATGCTTGTTTCGATGCTAGCGCTGCCTCATTTTCTTGTTCGCGTAAAACAATTCCGATCATCGCTGTAAAAATGGCAATCGCTGTACTATTCGATAACACGAGTGGTAAGCCAATCGTATTGACAAGTGTAATCATATCTAGTCGATCTGTGTACATAATAAGAAATAATTGCATGTGTAAAATCGGGGGAAAAACCCCAATAAATAGAGCCTTCAGCGGAGAGATAACACGTTCGTTGGAAAAAAATCTTGCTGTTAACCCTGCCAGTAAACCTGAAATAGGGTTGACGAGGGCATTCGCCATTCCCCCAACACCGCCAAGAAACAATAGATGAATCCCAGTAATGACCCCAGCTCCAAAACCAAGTGTCGGACCACCTAATAAACCGGCAATCACAATCGCAACAAGGCTCATGCTAACAATTAAGTGATGATCCTCTACTGGAAAAATAACTAACTGATGACTGATGACTCCATCCTCATGTATGACAATCCCTGTAACCGTACTAGCTATTCCAAATAAGCCAAACACTAATGCATGAACGAGCGACATCTTCACACTATAATTCCGGTAAACCAATGACCTGAATCCAGGGGTCCGTGTCATCACAAATGCAATAATTAGAAGTAGTCCCAAACGTTCGAATAAAATAATCGTTAAGCTTTCCATTTCTTTTCTCCCCTTAAAGAAATGCCGGTCTGCGATTGTATATAAAACTTGTTAAATTCTGTTATTGAATCGGATTGCTTACTTGAAAGAATGGTTCCCAAATATGCACCTAGAAAGCCCATTGGAATTGTTATTATACCTGGATTATATAGAGAAAACACAGCCTCTCCTCTAATCCATCCATCATCTGGATTCATAATGTAAGGACCTAAAACAACGAATAATAAAGAAGCAGCTAGACCAGTAAACATACCCGTAATGGCCCCCACTTGAGTAAAGCGCTTCCAATAAATAGTTAATAAAAGAACCGGGAAAATACTTGATGCGGCAACAATAAATGTCATCGAAACGAGAAAAGTTACATTAATGGTCTCCAAATTTAACGCAAATAAGGTGGAAATCAATCCGATTCCCAATGCCGACCACCGTGCTGCCCTCAATTGCTCCTTTTCTGTTGATTTCCCTTTTTTCAAAATATGATGGAAAATATCATGGGAAAAAGCAGTTGTGGCGGAAATAACAAGCCCTGCAACGACTGCCACAATAGTTGTAAAGGCAATCGCAGAAACAAATGCCAACAAGAAGTCACCACCAACCGCCTTAGCAAGTAATGGTGCAGCTAAATTTCCAGTAGGGTCAAGTACCATTAGCGAATCATATCCTAAGAATGCGACAGTCCCAAGGCCTAAGACGAGTGTCATTAAGTAAAAAATCCCAATAATCCATGTTGCGCTTATTAGTGACCTGCGAACCTCAAATGTATTACTTACCGTAAATAGGCGTATTAAAATATGAGGCAATCCTGCAGTCCCAAGCACTAAAGCAAGTTGCAGCGAAAGGAATTCCAATGGGTTATCAAATAAATTTCCAGGGAGGAAGAAACTCTCTCTTAAAGGCGTACCTGTTTTTACTTCTTCAATTAACTTCGCAACATCCCAATTGAAATGAGAAAAAACGATAAGTGTGAGAAGAAATGTTCCTGACATAAGAAGAACGGTTTTCACAATCTGTACCCAAGAAGTCGCAATCATCCCACCCATAACCACATAGATCGTCATTAATCCCCCAATCACAATGACTGAAATAGAATAATCGATATCTAGCAGTAATCGAAGTAAAAATCCTGAAGCAACAAGTTGAGGAATCATGTATAGTATGGAAATGATAAATGTACAAAATGCCATAATTAAACGCATCTTCTCACTTGGAAATCGGGAACAAATTACGTCTCCAAGGGAATATTTACCTAAACGATGTATAGGTTCAGCAACTAAAAATAATACAACAAGATAAGAAACTAAAAAGCCAATGGAATATAAAAAACCATCATAGCCACGAATTGCAACCATCCCAACTATACCGAGAAAGGAGGCTGCACTAATGAAATCGCCAGCTATAGCCATTCCATTTTGAAAACCTGTTAACGTCCCTGCAGCAATATAAAACCGATTAGTTGTTTTACTTCGCTTGGCTGCCCAATATGTAATAATCAATGTACAAACAATGATATAAATAAGAAATAAAAAATAAGTAGGATTCAAAGCGATTCCTCCCTATCGATACCTTCCATCTGTCGTTCAATGTTTTTAGCTGTTTTATGATAAAACCAACAGAAGAACCATGTCATCGGAATTTGTAAAAATGCATACAACCATGCCCAAGAAATATTAAAAATAAAGCTTGGCCGAGTCATCACATTAGGAATAAAAGTAAGAGATAAAGGAAGCAAAAAATAAAACAGTAATGCAACAGCCAAAGCAGGCGCCATCAACTGCTTTCTCTTACGAATTAAATGCAAAATTCGCTCCTCCATTTATCTTCCTCCTGTTTTCTGAAAAATCAGCAAAATAGTTCAATTCAAATGATACATGAAGGACTTAGGCTTGTAAAGTTGATACTGATACTGAAACTCTATCCGTTTCGGCTTTGATTCCAGAAAACAGTTTTTAACTCAAAATTAGCGAAAACCTTTATCTATTTATCCTTTACCTGATACGGAGACCATTGAGGCTTCGGTAATCGATACAATTTGTTTTGCTCTCTTACAATTGAAAAAAACCGCATAATACAAATAATGGAGAGCGTTCCCGCTCTCCATTATTCTTTAGTCTATAAACTTGATATTCTCTGGATTAGCTCCCTTGACATACTCAAATTCAGCAACATTTTCAAATCCTCTAATTTCTGTAACCTTATCTCCCTCAATGATAACTTTTGAAATTTTTGTTCCTTTAAAATCAACAATTGTACCATTATACTTATTTTTAGGTTTAATCGTAACTATTGTGTATGCAAATCCTTCCCCATGGAATTCTGCATATTCACCTGTGAATACAACACCATTTTTGATTTCTGATTTTTCATCAAGTGTGATTGAAACACTTGGATCATGAATCATTAGTTTTCCAGTTTTGTAATTTTTATAATCATATATTTTTTCAGGAACAATAGACTCTTCCTTCGTTTCTTTATTTACTGATGTAATAAATTCCATATCCCAGTAAATATCAGAACTTGTTGGACGGTCCTGATGAACTTCAGCCGCTAATACGTTTGTTCCTTCAACTAAATGAGCTAAATCTGCTGCGTCTAATGTAAATGTTTCATATCTACTTTCATCAGCAACATTTGATCCCGATAAATCTGATAAATACTTGTCATATCCAATTTCGCCTTCTGGTAGATTGTGTCTGCCAATCTCATGTCCGTTCAAGTACAGAATGACACTATCGTCAATCCCGAAGTTAATATGACCAACATCACCAATCTTAGATAAATCTTCTACTTCAAATGTTGTTCTAAAATAGTAAGTTGGAATTTTATTACTTGCATCTGGGCCATAGTTTATCACTGTATTCACTCTACCAAACATTGGGCGATTTTCTGATGCAGAATATCCAAGTGGTGCTACACCGCTCTTCCAGCTACTGTCATCAAAGTCAGGTGCTCTCCATGCTGTACCTTGATCAGATCCATCATCAAGATACTTCCAATTACTCCATTTTTCGAAAATAGTTTGTTCTGCATGCTCAACGATTTGAATGGTTACTTTTTCTGTTTCAAAGGTTTTTCCTTCATTTGTTACTTCAGCCCATACTTGTACTTTTACAGGCTCGGCACCTTCTCCAACTGTTACCTTGCCATCTTGGGAAATAGAAAGTTCACCTTCTGGGCTTGTTTTATACGTAATGGCTTCGAAAGCAATATCATACACGCCACCATCAACATTTTTACCCGTTACATTAAGTGAAACTTCTGGATAGAATGTTGACGGTTCTGTTGGGACCACATTACTAGATGCTACAAGAGAAACTGACTCAAGTGCTGGAAGTACAACTTCAATCGAAGGATCTTTAACGATTTTATAAGAATCTGTTACTTCCATTGTATCTACACGATAAGTCGTAAAAGCTAGACTCGTTGGCGTTACTTCGATATTCGTAAATGTTGGTACTCTTAATTGTGATCTGTCTGCTGAATAAAATTCAGGGTCTTTTAAATTATAATATTTGCTACCACTTGATGAGTTGGCGGTTAAGTACAATGTACCTTCTGGATTAATCACACTGCCATCTTCGGCAATCATTTGGTTCTTCAATGGTTGAAGATTCTTCATTTGATATGTTCTTACGTAAGAATGATCATGTCCCATTAGTACAGCATCAATATTTAATTTATCAAACGTTGGAACAAGGTCTTCTCTTAATTTAATAATGCCTGCTTCTAAAGAATGGCTTGCTGCGCTGTAAATGGAATGGTGGAAAACAACAAATTTCCATTTGAAATCCTGATCTTTTGTCGCTTCAATTGTTTCTTCCATAAACTGAGTATGCTCAGCTGCATTCTTATTATTTGAGTTCAAGTTCATGATAAGCGTATCGCCATATGTAAAATAATAATCTCCACCTGCATTATTTGAATTACCTAGAGCTGGATTTTGATTTGGTGTATTAAAATGATATTCATAGGCTCTTGAGTTATCATGGTTACCAATTGTTGTTGCAGTTGGATATTGTTTCAATTGTTCTGGTGCAAAAAATCCTGCATACTCTTCTTCTGAGTTTGCATCATTTACTTGATCCCCTGCTGATTGAATAAAGCTTGTATTCGGGAATTTTTCAATTGCTTTATTTAACGTGTTTACCCATCCCTCAGTGTCTCTGGCAATATTACCTGAAGAACCGATTTGTGGATCTCCCGTAAATAGGAAATTATATGAATCTGTTTTTTGTGTTTTAAAGCTATACGATTCTGACCATTTTCCATTGCCATCGCCTAAACGATAGACATATTCTGAAGAACCTTCAATATCTGTTATGGTCACTTCATTTGCTTGGTATCCTGAAGATGCTGGTGCTAGTGTTGCTGTAACGGTTTTTGCAGTTTCAGGTTTGCCGTCTTTGACCTCTGCAAACTCAATAACACCCGGTACATCTGTTTGTGGAGAATACCATGAGAAATTGTACTTTGATTGATCAGCCCCTGGTGCAAAAGAAATATAAGATGCATCATAAATAGTTGGATCTACATAGATTGATTTAAATTCCATATCAAAAAATACATCTGAACTAGAAGGTCTGTCCTGATGGACTTCAACAGCAAGTACGTTCGTACCTTTTTCAATATAGGACATTTGTTCATCAGTTAAATTAAATATTTTATCATTACTTTCACTTGCATCATTTAATCCAAAATCCTGAACATAGTCATCGAATTTAATATCTTCACCTTCTGGAAGATTAAATCTAGCTATCTCTTTTCCATTCAGGTAAAAGATAGCACTGTCATCAATACCAGCTGTGATTACACCTGAAGTACTGATTTTTGATAAATCCTCTACTTCGAATATCGTTCTGAAATAAGATGTTGCATGCTTGTTTTGCGAATCGCCACCATAATCAATGATCGTTGCGATGTTACCAAAAGTTCCATGCTTCTCGCTTGCTGGATAGCCTAATGGCGCAGCTCCATTTTTCCATTCGCTATCATTAAAATCATTTTCCTTCCATGCTGTACCTGGGTCGGTTCCATCATCAAGATATTTCCATACACTTCCTCTGTCCAGTAAAAGCTCGTCTGACTGTGCCTCAGCTACTTCCGCCACCGCTGTTCCTACATATGGACTTAAGTTTGAAAGTACCATTAGTAACATGAGGGAAAATACAAAGAAACAACGCAATGATTTGTTTTCTTTCAGTACGAATATCACTCTATCAACTCTCCATTCTATTTTTTTCCTTCGACACAAATCGATCGAAATCAAAGCTAGCATACAAGCATATTGTTATTAAACTGTTGATACAATATTAACTTTCTGTAAATTGGATAAATTAGGATAATACACCCCGGTCCTTCGTCTCTCTTTTACATATCCTTCAAATACTAAAGACCTAAAAAACGCTGTAGATTAAATCCACAGCGTTTTTCAATAATACTGGTCATCTATGAAACTACTTACTACTATAAAGTATCCTATAAAAATACCGTCGGACTTGCTCACGATAAATAAATGTTTTTATGCATTAGTTTCACTACTTTTACGCAAGAGTTCTTTTGCAAAGTCAACAAGTCAATGTGCTTCTTCGGTCCACAGAAAATTTACATCCAAAGCATCATTGGCCTAGACGGAATCGATCCAGTGCGTCACTATCCTTGAAAATCTGATACAGCAGTACGGCCCGTTCACTTAAACTAGACGATCTATTAATCTCTGACAAACCAAGCGAATCATCCTGGTCATAGTAAAAGGTAATGTAATAGGTTTGCTCATCATATTGCAAATCGTGCTCACGGCAATAATAATCTACTCTCAAAATTTGTGAAACATTAAGCATAAATATTTATAGCTAATCAGTTACTGTTAATTTAGCCAGTGCCTCTGAGTTAAATACTGCTCCGTCACAATACATGTCATAGACGACCATTTTAGTAACATCCAAAACATTTTTAGTGTCTGTTACCATTTTACCATTTGGTGACCCGACTCACCTTTGACCATATTCCGTATCCTAGTCCTACGTTTCCAAATACAATTGGATTTGTAGCAGTAAGAGAATTAGTTACGATAACTTTGGCTCCAAAAAGCGTATATGTGAGTTTACCGTTGACAAATCCATTCTGCATATAAAAATGACCGGCTGCATCTTTCAATTTCGAAATTACATTAAATGCTTCTCGTTGCATATAGAATGCAGAACCCGACAGATAATTCGGATGAATTGAATTGTAAATGTCCATTAGTTGAATGATAAATAATTTTAACAATGAATAAGTTTAGATAAAAAATGAGGTAATTTCCCCTATTTGTGGAAACTACCTCCTTCTTAAAAAAATATTGAGTTGTCTTTTGTGGTAGCTAAAATTAGTAACAAATTAAAGACTCTAAATCCCTCGGGTAGTATGTCAACATTTCCATCCCATCTTCAGTTACAAGAACAGTATCAGAATGTCGGAATCCTCCAATCCCTTTAACATATATCCCAGGTTCAACTGTAAATACCATACCAGGTTTCATCATTGTGTGGTCACCCAGATCGAAGAATGGTGATTCATGAAATAATAAACCGATTGCATGGCCAGTGTGATGGCGTGTTAATTCCGTTAAATTATTCTCTTGAAAATAGGATTGAACTGCTTCCTCAACATATGAGACTGGCTTTCCTGGCTTAATGTGTTTGAAAGCCACTTCTTGTGCTTCGTACATAAATTGAAAATACTTTTCTTGATCTTTACTTACACTCTGGACAAACATAGTCCTTTCTAATTCACTTTTATATCCCCAGATACTTGCTGAAGAAGCAGTCACTAACGTGTCTCCTGATTTTAATATAGCATTCTGTGTAACAGCATGAGGATAGGCGGACATTTCTCCAACTTGTCCCCGAAATAGAGCAAAAGCAGTTTCGCCATGCGGTTTATAGTCTGGTCCTAAAGTTTCAATCATAGATATTGTTGACTCAGTACTTGCTCTACTCGTTATTTCGAGTTCGCTCACCCCTGGCTTAGAGTACTTTTGGAGTAAACGATGTGCTAAGTTTCCCCATCTACAGGACTCATTGATTAATTCTATCTCTTCTTCGGATTTGATGGACCTTAACTCAGGAACAAAGTCGATAATGGATTTAAAAACCTTCGCTTGTATGAACTGATCAATAGTCGGACCACGATAGCCCGCGGGTGAGCCATAGCCTATACTATCGACTCCAACTCTTTTCCCTTGAAATCCTGCTGCAATTAATTCCTCTTTAAAATACTCCATCGGATGTTTTAATCCAGGGTATTCAGGATAGGAATGAACAAAATCGATTTGGACTGAAAAATCTTCAGCATGAGCTTCCTCTAAATAAGGCACAAATAAATGGGTTTTTTGATGATAATCAATAAAAAAGGCAATTGGCCGTTCCGTTGGATGAAAATAAAATCCCGTTAAGTAAAAGATGTCAGTAGGACTAAAAAGAACAGCACAGTCAAGTTCTTGTTGTTTCAGTTTAGTCCAAAACCTTTCTTGCCTTGAAATAATTTCTTTATTCGAAATGGATAATCTCATAGTTACACTCCATTTATTATTGATATAGATGACAAGCAACAAACCGTCCTGGCTCAATTTTAGTCAGTGCTGGCGTTTCTAATTTACAAATCTCCATGCAATTTGCACATCTTGTATGAAACGCACATCCTTTTGGTGGATTGGCAGGGCTTGGAACATCTCCTTTTAAGATAATTCTTTCCTTCTTTTGGATAGCATTTACTTCTGGTGCAGCAGAAATAAGGGCATTCGTGTAGGGATGAAGTGGATTAGAAAATAAGTGTTCTTTTTTTGCAAGTTCGACAATTTTCCCAAGATACATCACGGCCACACGATCTGAAATATGTTCACAAACGGACAAATCGTGAGTAATGAACATGTAGGTTAATTGATATTGTTCTTGGAGATCTTGCATTAAATTAATAACCTGCGCTTGAACGGATATATCAAGTGCAGAAACGGGTTCATCCGCAATAATTAGTTTTGGATTCAACACTAATGCCCTTGCGATTCCAATTCTTTGGCGCTGTCCGCCACTGAATTCGTGAGGATGGCGTTTAGTGTAGCTAGGGTCTAATCCAACTTTATTCATTAAGTCAAATACTTTTTCTTTCCTTTCAATACTAGATCCGATATTATAAACCTTCATCGGCTCTAACAAGGTTCTTTCAACAGTCCATCTTGGATTAAGAGAAGCGTATGGGTCCTGAAATATCATTTGAATATCTTTTCTAGTTGCTCGCATTTCATTTTTCGAAATGGTTGTTAAATCTTTTCCTTCTAAATTAATTTTACCCTCCGTCACCTCAAGCAACCGGACAATTAATCTAGCCATAGTGGATTTACCACAACCACTTTCACCCACAATTCCAAGTGTTTCTCCTTTCATAACTTGAAAAGAAACATCATCTACTGCTTTGACTGCTCCAACCTGTTTAGAAAAAACTCCCTTTTTAATTGGAAAATACTTTTTTACATTTGATACTTCTAATAAACATTCGTTATTTTGCAGTTTCGATAATGTCATTTGTATCCCTCCGCCACGCTTCTGATGCTAGCCAGCAAGCTGATTCTTGACCACTTTTTACTGTCATTAATGGGGGCATTTGTGTATGACATTCATTCATAACATAAGAACAACGATCAGAAAATCGACATCCCTTGCCCCAATTCACTGGGGCAGGTACTTGCCCTGGGATAAAGTTTAAACGATTTTCTTTCTGCCCCTTATTAGGAAGTGATGCTAATAATCCTTTTGTATAAGGATGGGAAGGGTTGGTTAATACATCCATTACAGATCCCGTTTCAACAATTTTTCCAGCATACATGACAACCAATCGGTCGCAAACCTCTGATACTACTCCTAGATCATGTGTGATAAGAATCATGGACATGCCTTTCTTCTTTTGGAGGTCTTTCATAAGATCAAGTATTTGTGCTTGAATCGTAACGTCCAACGCTGTTGTAGGTTCATCGGCAATAATTAATGTAGGATCACACGCCATAGCTATTGCAATCATAACTCTTTGCCTCATTCCACCTGATAGTTGATGAGGATAGCTATGGTATATTTCATCAGGACGGGGAATTCCAACTAGTTTTAATAAGTCTACTACTTTTTCTTTTCGTTCTTTTTTCTTAAGTTTTTTATGAATTTTTAAGGATTCTCCTATTTGGTCACCAATACTATAGACTGGATTGAGTGATGTCATAGGTTCTTGAAAGATCATACTGATTTGATTGCCGCGTAGTTTTCTCATTTCTTTTTTTGGTAAATCAAGAAGATTGATTCCATTAAAATCAATCTTCTCGCCAGATACTGTACCAGGTGGTTTAACGAGTCCCATAATAGAGAGTGAGGTAACGCTTTTCCCGCAACCAGATTCACCGACAATCCCTAGTGTCTCCCCTTTCTTTACATGAAACGAAATTCCATCTACTGCGTTGAAGGGAGTTTTTTTAGAAAAAAATGTTGTTTTTAAATTGTTAACTTCTAGGATGTTCGTGCTCACGAATCCCTCCCCCTTTATGAACCCGTTTTTATACCAGTAATTTGCTGCAGACTGACATCCATATAGTCCACTAACTGTTGAATAATTTCATCTGTATGAGCCATTGAAATAGCATGATGAAGCAGGTAGTTAGGAGAACAATACACACCTTTTCCTGCAAGTGTTTCAATAAACTTCGCATAATGTTCCTTATTGCTTTGGGTTGCACTTCTGTAATCAACGATTTCTTGATCGGTAAAATACCAATGGAAATGTCCGCCTCTTCCTTGCATTCTTGCTTTTATTTGATATTTATCTGCGATATTAGCAAACTCTGTAATTAGTTTTTCCGTTTTAGTTTGGAGCGTCTGGAATACTTTTCTTTCCTCATAAATCTCCATAAAGGCCAGTGATGCTGCTAAAGAAAGCTGATGGCCATTATACGTTCCAACAAAAGAGCATGTTCCTTTACCAGGTGTTACCGTTTCAAAAATGGCTGATTTCCCTGCTAAAGCAGCTAGCATATAACCGTTACTAATAGCCTTACCAAATGAGGACAAATCAGGTGTCACTCCGTAATACTCTTGAGCACCACCAGGTGAATCTCTAAATCCGGTTAATAACTCATCAAATACAAGAACAATATTTAATTGGTCACATAATTTTCTCAATCCTTGTAAGTATTCTTTTTTGGCTGGAATATAACCGATATCAATCATAGTTGGTTCAATAATTAAAGCGGCAATTCGGTTTTTATTTTTAGTAAGTAACCGTTCAGCTGTTTCCAGGTCATTATAAGGAAGAACAAGAGTACTCTTTACCACATCCTCAATTAGTCCAGATGCACCTGGAAGTGAATTCGGTTCGGATTTATCTCCCGCCTTTTGCAGATCTGGCCAAGTACTCACGTGGACAGCATCGTGCCAACCGTTATACGCTCCTTCAATGACTGCGATATCGGATTTACCTGTATATGTTCTTGCCATTGCCATTGCATGCATAATAGCTTCCGTACCAGTATTGGTGTAACGAATTTTCTCAGCTGTAGGAACGAGAGAAAGGAATTTCTCGGCTGTTTTTATACTTAATTCTGTTTCCACTCCGGTAACAATTCCTGACGTACTGTAATATTGAATTCGTTCATTAAATTCTTGATCATTATGACCAAGAATGATAGAACCATTCCCCATGATGCAATCAATATAGCGATTGCCATCGACATCTGTCAGATATGCTCCTTCACCCTTTTGGTAATAAATGGGGTGAGGATTTCGAAAACGTGAATTCGAATTAACACCACCAGGTATTGACGTTACTGCTCTTTTATATAGCTCTTCTGATTTTGTAAGTTGCATTATAGACACTTCCTATCTAAATTGTTTAACTGTATCAGCGGATAACATGTTTTTATATAAAAAGTCATAGAATTCTACTTTTTTATTTTCAGGTAAATTAGTATATACCTGCTGAACTGCTTCATTACCTCTCCAATAGGAATAAATAAATGGAGCTCTTAGATTGTGTTTAAAGAAACGAAGTCTCGATTCAATCCAATTTTCCTCAGCAAATGCAAATTCTCTTAAAAATGCAGCTACCTCTTCATCTGATTTTTTCTCCGTATGAATCATATGGGCTGCATTTATTCCAGAGGTGGATTTAATTTCTTGGTATAATTGATAGATTTCATCATCAATCGTATGAACCCAATCAATAAAATGAATTCCATTGTCACCAATTCCCTCAAAAATAGAGCTACTTGCCGTGTTTGTTATGACTAATGCCGCATCTAAAGGAATATCACCAGATTTTACTCCTAACTCCCTAATCTTCATATGGGTGGTGTGTCCTGGAAAAGACTCATGACATACTAAATGCTTCAATGATTCATACGTGTAGGATAAATCACCATTAATATACATTTTTCCGCCAGGATAATCACAGTAGGCGCTATATGGAACACCGTAAACGACTACAGGGATAACTTCTGTATCTTCCATTTCCTTAAACATCTTTTGAACGACTCGTTCTTTACCTTGTAATAGCAGGTCTTTTAAAACAGATTCAATTTGCTGTGAAGGAACATGTTGTGTTTGTTCCCACTTCCTTACTTTTTCTAGTAAGGATCCCGTCAATCCTTTTTTGGATAATAGGCTATTCAATTTTTGGTGAAGACTTTTTCTTTCAGCAAGTGTAAGGGGATTCTCGTTTACATATAATAATCCCCTTACTTTTTCTCTGAAAGGAATAGATTCACCACTACACCATTTTGCGAGTATCATTAATGAACCAATTTGTTGTTGCATGTAATTTCTACGAACCTCGGATTGAATATTTACATATTTGTTTCTTAAATCCTCTAAATCTGAAAATATATCATTCCAAGTGCGATAATTATTTGGAGTTTCATTAGTCAAATTAACTGGAACTAATCCTTCATTATCTAAGGACTCTTCCGTGGTTAATGAAATATTTTTTCGATAAAACCTATCCATTCCAAGAACAACTTTTGTATAGTATTGGGATAATTTGTGATCTAAATCCTCAAAAAGGACCGTTTGAGTACTCATTAATTTTTCTCCGCACTATCAAGATTTCCTAACATAAATCCAAAATCACCAGGGTCTACTTTATGAAAGAGGCCTCTCGTTAAAATCACCAAGTTTTTTTGAAAAGGTGTGCGAATGACCTCAAGTTCTTCGAAAGTTCTTGGATTAAATGTCCGTGCGAGAACTTGATTACCCTCAATTACTGTTCCAACTGAACTAAAATCAAACTCTGGCACCATAATTCCTCCTTGTATTGGACGAATAGTGGCAATCTCAGTCATAACCTTCTGTTCAGGTGCAGGAGTCATCTCCCCAGGAATCATTTTCAATTTCTTCATTACATTAAATATTCCTGCAACGCCTCTTTCAATATCCCTGTCATAGTTCGGACCCCCTCCAACCTCGACAGTAATACTTGGGATTCCTTTTCCTATTGCATAAGTAGCTGTTGTTCCTTCGTATGGATTGGAAGGACGATACAGGATTGGAAAGTTAAACGCCCTTGATAAATCTTCATCATTCTGAATGTATACATAATCAACAATTGGAATAGCTCCACCGGCGTGCAAGTCAATAAAAACATCAATATGATCTAAAAAGTTCTCTACCATAGAATGGGCGAGTTGTTCTGTTACCCAGCCATTTTTATTTCCTGGAAACAAGCGATTCATATTGTTCATATCAAGGGGTGTATTTCGGGTCATGCTTTCAAAAGCAAGAGGATTGGCAACTGGGAGCAGCTTTACGACCCCAGATAGATTGCTTTCATCTAATCTGTTATAAACGCGTCGAATAATTTCCGCCCCTATAATCTCATCGCCATGCACTAATGCTGAAATGCCAAGTACAGGCCCTTCTTTTACACCGTGAATAGTATGAATCGGTAATGAAAGTGGATTTCCATTCGATAAATGTGTAACAATAACCTCTTTATATTCGCGTGTAGATGTAACTGTCATGATAATTCCTCCTTAATTAATTTCGTTTTAGTTTTGAATCCGTTAAATCTCTAATCCCATCACCTAATAAATTAAATCCTAAAACAGTAATCATAATTGCCATTCCAGGATAGATTGACAAATAAGGGGCTTCCCGAATAAATTTCATTCCGAAGGCCAATGTCCATCCCCAACTAGATTCCGGTGGTTGAATCCCTAATCCCAAAAAGCTAAGTGTTGCTTCGGAGACAATGGCTGTACCAAGTCCTAATGTAGCGACAACGACAATCGGGGCTAAACAATTGGGCAATACATTAAAGAAGATAATCCGAAAGTCACTTGATCCAATCGTTTTTGCTGCCTGAATATATTCCTCCTCTTTTATAGCAAGAACATTGGATCGGACAATTCTAGCGTAATTTGTCCAGTATACAAATCCCAAAGCTAATATGACATTTTCTATACCTGGTCCTAGTGCTGCAACAAGTGCGATGGCTAAAAGCAATACAGGAAACGATAAAACAATATCAACTATGCGCATAATAATTGTGTCAACCCATCCACCGTAATATCCGGAAATTAATCCAAGGGTTACCCCAATGACCATAGCTATAGCCACTGATATTAAACCGACTTGAAGGGAAACCCTTGCTCCATAGATCAATCTAGTAAACAAATCACGTCCAAATTGATCGGTTCCTAAAATATGTCCATCTTTCATTGGAGTAAGAAGACGATTTCCCATCTCCATTTCATATGGGTCATGAGTCGATATGAGAGGTGCAAAAATCGCACAAAATATAACAATTAAAACGAATATTCCTCCTATTAATACTGATTTACTTTTAGTCAAAAGATGAAGGAATTCTCCTAATTTAAACCTCTTTTTGGGTAAATTATTTGTTTTGTTTTCCGTTTGGAATTGATTTGAAAGCTCCATCACCTCCCTCCTTAAGCTTGTTGGATTTTTGGATTGATAACGGCATATAGGATATCTACAATCAAGTTAATCAAAGCGAAAATAAGCGCAATCATTAATACACAGCCTTGAACAACTGGAAAATCTCTCTGACTAATCGCTGTTATTACTAATCGACCGATACCTGGCCACGCAAATACTGTCTCAGTTACAATCGCACCACCAAGTAAATTTCCAAATTGGAGCCCTACGATTGTTACAACTGGGATTAAAGCATTTCTAAAAGCGTGCTTCATGATCACAATAAATCCTCTAACTCCCTTTGCTTCAGCTGTTCGAATATAGTCCTCTTTCAATACTTCAAGCATGGCTGAGCGGACCATTCGAGTGATTAATGCTGCACTCATGACACCTAGAGTGAACGCCGGTAAAATTAAATGCTTAAGGCTATCTACCACATAGTAAAGGTTTCCGGACTGAATTGTATGCCCGATGGCTTCATATAAAGGCTCTCCCCTTCCGAAAGAAGGTAGGATATTTAAGTTTACTGAGAAGCCAATAATTAATAGTAGACCGAGCCAGAAAACAGGCATAGAAACCCCAAGTTGAGCAAAAAACATGCTAACGTAATCGAGCCATGAGAATTGTTTTGCAGCTGATAGAATCCCTAATGGAATAGCAATAATTAGCGCAATGACCATAGCGATGAGAGCTAGTTCGATGGTTGCTGGTAAATGCTTGAAAATCAGTGTAATCACGGGTGTATCTTGAAAAATCGAAATTCCTAGATTTCCTTGAAACAGGTTTTTAAGGAAAACCATTAACTGAATATAAAGTGGTTCATTTAATCCCATCACATTTCTTAATCGTTCGAGATCCTCAGGTGTTGCATCTTGGCCAAGCAAGGTCAAGGCAGGATCACCTGGTATTAAGTGCAAAAGAAAGAATACAAGGATGGATATCCCTAATAGTACGGGTATAAATTGTAGAAATCGTTTGATTATAAATGTTGCCACTTAGACCACTCCTGACTTTAAAGGAAAGGAGGGATCTCCCCTCCCTTATTTCAGACTTAATTTGATATTTCAGCCATTTTTAGTCCATTAAAACTTCCACTTGGATGAATGTTAAAACCAGTTAAGTTTTTGCTATACATGGCAATATATCCTTGGTACAGAACGACATTATACGCTACTTCCTCGGTAACAATCTTTGCGGCTTCCTGGTAGATTGAAGTGCGTTCCGTTCGATCAAGTGCTGCTCTTCCTTCTTCAATTAATTTGTCAACGGTTGGATTACTGTATTTTCCGTAGTTACTTCCGCCATTAGTATGAAATGGATTATAAAAAGAACGATCTGGATCAATTTGATTTAACCAGCCAACTAGTGCAATATCAAAATTACCTTCAGTTAATGCTGCGCTAAAAGTTGGCCACTCGCTTGTTTTTACTTCTGTTTGAATTCCATATTTGGTGAATTCATTTTGTAAGTATTCAACAGTCTGTATACGGTTTGGATCCTCGCTATGAGTCGATAGAGTAATAGTTAACTTTTCTCCGTTTTTATCTAGTATTCCATCTCCATCGGTATCTTCCCATCCAGCTTCTTTGAATAGCTCTGCAGCTTTACTAGGATCATAAGGGAATCCAGAAATGGAATCATCATAAGCCCAAGATGCAGGAATTAGTGGTGATTTACCTGGTTTATCCATCCCTTGATAAATATCAGTGGAAATAACGTCTTTGTTTACTAAGTGTGAAATGGCTTGACGGACATTCATATCAGATAGGATAGGGTGTTTTTGGTTAAAGTTTAAATAAGTAAATCCTAGTCCCTCAGTTTCCTTGACTTCAAATTTGTTATTTTCTTTTAATCGTTTAATATCCTGTGGTGAGAGTGGTGAATGGACTAAGTCAATATCTCCTGATTCAAGAGAAGCTACGCGTGTAGAGTTGTCAGGAATAATAAAATACGTGATCTTTTTCGTTTTTGGTTCTCCATTCCAATAGTTTTCATTTGCTTCAAATGAAATTTTACTATTTTTATCCCACTTCACCATTTTATAGGCACCAGTTCCTATTGGATTACTTGATAAGGAATTATCATTTTTTTCACCAATATGTTTTGGGACAATTCCAATATTTAAATAGGTTAACAAAGGGGCTGACGGTTGTTTTAAAGTGAATTTCACCTGATGACTATTAATTACTTCTACAGATTCTATTGGTGCATAAAAAGAAGCGGAAGGTGCTTGAAAGTTTGGATCAATGATACTGTCATAGGTATACTTAACGTCTTCTGCAGTGAATGGCTCACCGTCATGGAATGTTACATCATCACGGAGAGTGAAAATCCACGTGGTTGGATCAGGATTCTCCCATTCTTTTGCAAGTGCTGGTTCTGGCTCCAAATTAGCTGAAAGGACAATAAGTCCATCATAAACAAGTTCTGAAACTCTTGTTGCCGAGACATCTTTAGAAAGACGTGGGTCCATAGTTCCTGCATCAACATCTAATCCGACCTTTATGTCATCTCTCTTTTCGGAAGTGGCGCTGCTGCCAACAGAATCACTAGAACTACTAGAGTCATTGGAACCTGAGTTCGTGCTTGAAGGCTTTTCATAGGAACAACCCGCTAGAAAAGCTGTAAGGGTTAATGCAATAACAAATACTATAGACACCCATTTTTTTTGCCCCATAATTTTCATATTCCTCCTTTGGCTTCTCCTTTTAATTTTGTTCTACGCTAGTGAATTCTATATATTGCACCTCCTTGGAGCAATTTGTGAGAACTTCACAACCATTTTTAGTAACAACAACGATATCTTCTATTCGAATCCCATATTTATTCGGAAAATATAGTCCGGGCTCTATACTGAAAGCCATTCCAGGTTGGATTACATCATGGTTGTTTTTATGAATAGACACTCCCTCATGAAGTTCTAGTCCAATGCCGTGTCCAGTTCGATGAATAAAATATTGATGGTAACTTTTTTTTGCAAACAAACTTCTAATAAATAAATCTATTTCGGAAAATAGCACCCCTGGTTTGACCATTTCAATCGCTTGTAATTGTGCTTCGTGAACGACTTTATATAAATCTTCAAATTTTTGATTTCTTCTACCTAAGAAAAAAGTTCTTGTAATATCAGAGCAATACTCCTTAAACACCCCACCCATATCTATTAAAATTGGTTGATCCATACGACACATTTGGTCGGTTATGACATGGTGAGGATTTGCCGAGTTTTCTCCGAATCCGATAATTGGATTGAAGGATAGTTCTTCAACTCCATGCTCTGCGAAGAAACTCTTAATTGTTCTTGCAACTTCTTTTTCTGAAGCAGGAAAATGTTGGAGTTGGAGAATTTGATACATGACTGCATCTGCAATCTTTGCCGATTGCCGAAGAGTATCAATTTCCTGCTCATCTTTAATTTCTCTCAACTTTTCTATAATTGTACTTTTTTCAAAAGTTATTTCTGGGAACTCTTTCAACAAATCAATTAAATAGGAACAAAGCCAATTCTGGTCGATTCCTAATTTTTCTTGGTTCAAAAAGTTAGTAGCCAACATTTGTAGCGGATTCATTTCATCACTGTAGTAAACGATTTCAATCTCAGTTGACGTAGGAACTTGGTCGAAAAACATTTGATGAATAAATAGTTTTGGCTTTTTTTTAAATGATAATAGTAGTGCGGTCATCCGTTCACCTGTATCAATGTTTGCCCCTAATAAATACTTCAAATTATAAATGGAAGTGACGACCAAATGGTCAAATCGATTTGATTCTAATTCATGTAAACAGTTCTTCAATCTAGTAGAATATGGTTCCAATTTCCAAATCATCCCTTTCTAGTTAAAAATAAAAGACCGAGCCATGTCGAAATAACCCTTATAAAAGGAAGATTTCGAACAGCTCGGTCTTAAAAATCTTTGTTATGAATAGGGGATACCTACCCACTGATCTTTAGGCTCGCTGGTTTTTATAATCATTTGAATATTCCGTATATTTTGATTATATATATTACCAATAATAAAGTCAATAAATAAATAAATTTATTTTCTCTCAATTAAAATGTGAAACACTCATTGATTTGTAAATGGAATATTGGTTATATGCATCTTGCATGGCAGAAATAATTGCCTTTTTGCCTAAACCATAGTACCTTCTTTCAAATCTTTTAATCGGTTCTTCTATACCTTCATTTATATAATGTCCTATAAAAATACTTTTAATAAAGTCAGTACACATATTAGTAACTAAGGTACTTGAAGCGTTTATAATACAGTCTGTATTAGGATCTATCTCAAACCCTATTCCCATGACACCAAATA
>NZ_JBALOW010000083.1:32776-33463 GCF_036965085.1 Bacillus sp. JJ1532 | reverse complement strand
GAATAGTGTTATTAACAGTAGTATGGAAAAAGTATCAACAGGATAAAAAAATCGAGGGATATTCACCCCTTACATTAAAAACATATTGTTTTCAATATAATCTCCTATTACGATTTTTCGGTGATATTGATATGAGTGAATTGACAACGGAGAAACTATAGGAGTACCTAATACTGGAAGGGGATCACTTAAAGCCATCTAGTTTAGGACACAGGGTTCGTTGCATTAAATCAATATTCAAATGGACACATGATGAGGGCTTTATTCCTAAAAATCCTGCTGCTAAATTAAAAGAGCCGAAATTAGGCAAAAGAATTCCAAAATTCCTTTCTGAATTAGAAATTGAACATATTAGAGAAACTTGCCATACAACGAAGGAGAATGCGCTATTTGAATTTATGTATTCGACCGGATGTTGTATTGGGGAAGTTGTAAAATTAAATCGCGACGATATTAATTTTCAGATGAATTCGGTCATTGTACATGGAAAAGGTGATAAAGAAAGGGAAGTATACTTTAATACTCGTTGCTCCATTTGGTTAAAAAGATATTTTGATGAACGAGATGATGAAGAACCTTGTTTATTCATTACAGAAAGAAGGCCGAAAAGGCGTATGAGTATCAATAACTTAAGATATATAATCAAAAGAATATCGAATCGTGCTGGAATAAAAAAGAGTATTCATC
>NZ_JBALOW010000083.1:0-32729 GCF_036965085.1 Bacillus sp. JJ1532 | reverse complement strand
ATAAAAAAGAGTATTCATCCACATCAATTACGCCATAGCTATGCAACACATATGATTAATAACGGTGCGCCACTTGAAGTAATTCAGATCTTGCTTGGTCATGAGAAGAGTGAGACAACTAAAATATATGCTCAGTTAAGTGGAAAATTGAGACACGATTTTTATAGTAAATATTTTTGAAAGCTATTTAAATTAAACTTTAGCCGAAATCGAGGCACGCATATAAAAATACGTGTCTTTTTATTATCGGGCCATATTGTTGAATTAAAGTAAAGTTGTTATTACCAAGGTTTACACTTAAACTTTTGGAAAAGATTGTTTAAGGAAGTGAAAGGGGTCCGAAAAAATGAGTCTAGCTAGTTATATTGGTTGCAATATACAAATTCCACTTAGTGATGATGATGATTATAATGATTTAATGTATATTGGAGATTGTTTTTCAAACGATTACAAAAAACGAGACGTAAAAAAACACCAATTTACTACACCCTTTGTTTATGAGGTATCTAGTCACTGGGGAATAGAGATTTCAAAATATATGGATCAAAGAACAAGTACCAAATCGAAAAAGAAATTAATTGCATTATGTGAGATTATGGATAGTTATCTTGAAAAAGGTGATTATTTTGAGCTTTTTAGTTGTTGGATTGGTGAGGAAAAGGACAAACGAGTCGGTGAAATAACTTTGAGGATTGATAACCTTAATATTGATTTAATTGAGATGCCTGAAAAAACATTAGTACGAATTGAGAAATAAATCTTATTCTACAATCGGGCGCGTTTCTGAAGTACGAAAAGCGTCTTTCTTCATTTAAAGGGCCAGATTGTTGAATAAAAAGAATTCTGTTCAAGAATTTAAATTGGTATAGTTACTTCAGCTGCCTTTCAACTAATTTAAGAGTAAAGACTTAACTAAAATTCTTCGTCTTTATTAAATTTTAAATTAGTTGGAACCTGTGAAAAAATAAAATGGGTGACAGTTTGTGCGATTGGACTAACTTCATCGATGAATTTTTCTGCGTTAGCAAAAGTTTCGAACTGCATTTTAAACATGTAACAAGCACTCCCTGCTATTCGATAACAAAATTCTACGTTTGGAAGTTTCTCTATATAACTTTTAAAAGACTTATAGTCACCATTCTTAACGGTTGCTTCAATTATACATTGGATCGGTAAACCTAATTTTTCATAATCGACCACTAAAGTATTTTTCTTTATTATTCCAAAGGACTCCATCTGTCTTACTCGTTCCGTTACTGATGGGGAGGACAAATTTACCCTTCTTCCAAGCTCGCTCATTGATAAACGGCTGTTATTAAGTAGTTCATCTAAAATTTTTTTATCAATTTCATCTATTTTCATTTTTAAAGTTTCCTCCAAGTAATCGTTAATTTCAATCGTTATTTACTTAATAATCGTTTTGAATTTAATGCGATTTAGTTATTTTACATTCTATAATTAAACATAACAAGGAGGGACTTATATGGCAAGAATTGTTGAATCCCATAATGGGGAAACACCATTCCAAAAACTACTGGGGCATAATAAGGCTGTCATGGAAGGATGGAACCAGTTAGGTGATGTGTTAGAGAAGGATGGATTACTAACATCTAATTTAAAGGAACAAGTAAGAAGAACATTAGCTCAAAGTAACGGATGTGAGTATTGTAAGGCCAAAGGAAAACCAGATCCACTTAAGTTTGAAGAAAAAACATTTGTTGCAGTAGGATTTGCAGAAGTCTTTTTAAAACAAAAGGGTGAAATAGATGAATCAAGTTTTGATGTTTTGAGAGAATATTTTAATGAAGAGGAAATAAGCGAATTATGTGCATTTATTTCTTTTACGACTGCTTCACAATATTTTGGTGCAATGATGAAATTAGAACCTAAAAAGATCCAATAGATTATTCAACAAATGAGCTACTAGAAACCTTCTCTGCTATTCAACAATCGGGCGCTTTTCTGTAATAAGGAATAGCGCTTATTTTCATTATATGGCCATATTGTTGAGGAAAGTAAACATATATTATATATAATTCAATTTTGATTGTGAAGGATTACACTTAAACTAAGAAGCAGGTTCGTTGATGTGTTGCGTAACTATGTCTTAATTGGTGAGGGTGTATATCTTTTTTGATTCTCGCACGGCTCAAAATTCGTGTCTCATCTCCTAAGATTTGATAAGCAATTTTAGGTTTTATTTGTTCCTTTTTAAATATCTGGTGTACTTCAAAATGTGAGTCTGAATAAGGTAGAATAAATTCTGCCGATTCTGTTGCTTCTAGTTGTATTAGAATTAATCCAGCTAATTGATGCTGTGAATTCATAGCATTAACAATTGGATTTTCAAATAGAGCTTCAAAGTCCCATTTGTTATTTGGACATGCCAATCCCATAATCTATTTTATCCTCTTCTAACCAGTGGTTTATTTCAGATGCATTACATTCGTATATCTGAACCTCTATAAACGGGTATAGCTTTTTAAATTCGCCTAATATTTTGGGCATCTAGTTTGTAGCGATGCTTGTAGACGCCCCTATACGAATTTCTCCTGTTTCCAATTCCTTTAATTTGATTAACAGTTTCAGATAACTTTTCAGATCCTCTTTGAATTTCCTTCATGGCTGCTAGCACTGCTAATCCATTTTTAGTAGATTTGACTCCGTTTTTTTAATCTTATCAATATGGGAAATCAGCTCATTAAGAAAGACAAGCCGGTAATGTCACAAATATTTGATTTTTAGGGTTACTTATCCTAACTGTTCAATTTTTCTTTTTAAATCCTACACAATTCTTTAATGCAACATCTCTATTTCTGCATCTATATTGATTGATAGAAAATCTTGTATAAATGGGCAGTTTTATGGACATATATTTGATGAAATAGAAAAGAAAGGTATCGGTGCCATGTTTTCATTTTTAAAAGGGAAAATGCAAAAGAAGAATAGTACTAATCAACAGGAAAACAGCCCAATTCAATCTATTGATAAATTGTCGAATAACATCGATACCTCATTGTCCTTGAATCTGGAAGTCATTAAACAAAGAACAGGAAATAGTACAGATATTGTCATCAGGCCGGTTAAACTCGGTCCACATCCTAAGGTTAAAACGGCCATTGTGTATATTAAAGGGTTGGTAGACAGTCAAACTGTTAACGACTTTTTAATTGAAGCGATGATTAATAATCCCGCACTCCAAGAACAGATAGCTCAACAAGAGGTAATCGATATGATTGCCGAAGATGTTGTTGCTGTCGGTGGGATAAAAAAATTAAGTGACTGGGACGAACTGTTCACAGATTTGATGTCAGGTAATACGATCATATTTATCGAGGGAATTAGCGTAGCACTAAGTGTCAGTACTCAAGGTGGGGAGAGACGTTCCATTCAAGAATCGACTACCAATGTCTCGATTCGCGGGTCGAAAGAAGCGTTTACTGAATCAATAGAGATCAATATTGCTATGGTACGTCGGATTATCAATACGCCAGATTTGTGGATTGAATCCATGAAAATTGGCAAAATGACGAAAACAGATGTTTCCATCATGTATATAAATGGCATAGCAAGGAATGAAATCATCGAAGAAGTACGTAAACGTTTAAAAAGAATTGAAATCGATGGCGTCTTGGAATCCGGTTTTATAGAACAGCTGATTGAAGATCAGACAAATACCACTTTCCCAACTATACAGCATACAGAGAGGCCCGATGGAGTGGCAGGTAATCTTCTTGAAGGAAGGATTGCCATATTCGTAAATGGGACTCCTTTTGTGCTGATGGTCCCAGCCTTATTTATTGACTTTTTTCAATCGGTCGAGGATTACTATCAACGTTTTGACATCTCATCAGCCATTCGTTTATTACGTACCAGCATCTTCTTTATATCCCTTGCTGGGCCTGCAGTCTACATCGCTGCGACCACCTTTCACCAGGAGATGATTCCAACAAAACTGGCTGTCATTGTTGCCGCTCAGCGGGAATCTGTTCCTTTTCCTGCGTTTGTCGAAGCACTCATCATGGAAATAACATTTGAAATTTTAAGAGAAGCCGGTATCCGAATGCCAAAAGCGATAGGTTCTACGATTTCCATCGTAGGGGCGCTTGTCATTGGGCAAGCAGCGATTCAGGCTGGCATTGTTTCACCTGTCATGGTCATTGTTGTCTCCATGACTGCGATTGCCAGTTTCGCGACCCCTTCCTATGCGGTTGCGATATCTGCGCGATTGGTTAGATTTATGTTTATGGTCAGCGCAGCAACATTCGGCTTTTACGGAATGATTCTGGCGTTTATCATCCTTGTCGTTCACTTATCCAGCTTACGTTCATTCGGTGTTCCATATATGACACCCCTTGCACCGTCCATTAGGGAAGAAGCTGGGGATACCATTGTCCGAAGACCACTTTGGGGTTACAAGAAAAGACCAAAGATGATCAGCGGCCGAAATAAGGTTGAGCAAGGGGAAAATCAGAAACCACACCCTCCAGGACCTCGTACCATGATGAATTCTGACTATGAAAAAGGAGATTGAAATGAGTCGTAAATCGATTTCTCTTTACTTAATAATAGCAAGTATCTCATTCCTATCGGGGTGTTGGAGTCAGAAAGAGTTAAATGAGCTGGCAATCATATCTGCCATGTCTATTGATAAAAATGAAGAGGGTCAATACGTCAAGACCATTCAACTGATCAATCCATCAAACGTAGCGGGAGGACTTCAGGGTGGCGGAGGCGGGCAAAGTCCTGCTGTTACCGTTTACTCTACAAAAGGAGACAGTGTACTTGAAGCCCATTTTAACGCTTCATCCAAAATCTCCCGAAAGCTGTATCATGCTCATTCAAATTTGATTGTATTGAGTGAAGAGGTGGCACAAGAAGATGGAATAGAAAATGTTTTAGACGCCTTCGAACGGGATCCGGAAATCCGGGCGACAGCAAGGCTTGTGATTGCTCATAATACAAAAGCGGGAGATTTGCTTAAATCTTTGACAGCCGTTGATAAAATTCCAGCTGAAAAAGTGAACGGAACTTTGGAATTTACTGAACAATCCAGGGGTGCAAATATGGAAGTTACTCTTCAGGATGTTATTAAGGCACTTACCTCTGAAGGGAAAGAACCGGTGATCAGTGGTTTTAGTATGAAAGGAGATATTGAACTGGGGAAAAAAATAGAGAATGTCCAGAAATCTGAACTCGATACCACTCTGGAAGCAGATGGGTTGGCCATTTTCAAAGAAGGAAAGTTGATTGACTGGTATCAAGATGATATGGCCAAAGGGGTAATATGGATACTGGATAAAATTAAAGAAACTAATGTGGAACTGGACAGGGATGGAAAGAAAAACGCCATCGTTTACAATGTTGTTCGGCAAAAAACAAAAGTTTCGGCAGACACAAAAAATGACATCCCTACCATTACGATTAATGTCCGTGCTGAAGGTGATATTCGTGAAGTAAGGACATCCATTAACCTGAAGGATCCGAAAGTTATATTGGAATTAGAAAAAGAACTGGAAAAAAAAATCAAGACACTGTTAGAGAATACGGTTAAGCGTACACAACAAAATAAGACGGATATTTTTGGATTTGGCGAAGAAGTTCATCGTTCCAAACCTAAAAAATGGAAAAAACTGAAGAGTGATTGGAACAATAATTACTTTCCAAACTTAAACGTACAGGTTAAAGTTGAAGCTTTTGTACGGCGCAGCGGTCTAAGAACCAATTCATATTTTTCGGATATGAAAGAATAAGCACTGAAATGGAGGGGATTTATTGGAAAAGGCAAAAATTAGCGCGTACCAGCTATTAGTGCTAATTTTCTTATTTGTAATTGGCAGTGCCATTTTAGTTCCTCTTGCCATTGAAGCGAAACAGGACGCTTGGCTGGCTGTTTTGATTGGGTTGGCAGGCGGCTGTTGTTTATTTTGGATTTATCATAGCCTTTATTCATATTATCCGCATATTCCGCTTACTGAATATATGCAGAGAATACTAGGGAGCGTTTTAGGGAAAGTTTTGGCCTTCTTTTATGTGCTTTACTTTATGTATATTGCGGCAAGGGTTCTGAGGGATTTTGGAGAAATGCTAATCATTGTCTTTTATCCAGAAACTCCATTGTTTGTCATAAATGTATTGATGGTCTTAGTGGTTGTGTATACAATTCGTAAAGGAATTGAGGTCATTGCGCGAACAGGAGAACTGCTATTTATAATCATGATGTTGATTGGCATCAGTGGCATAGTTTTAGTTATCATTTCAGGCATTATTGAAATCTCTAACCTAGAACCATTGCTCGAAGAAGGATTAAAGCCGGTCATAAAAACGGCATTTACTCAAACCTTGTTTTTTCCCTTTGGCGAAGTCATTGTATTTGTCATGATTTTGCCCTATTTGAACCAAGCATCAAAGGCGATGAAAACCGGGTTACTCGGACTTGGACTGAGTGGATTGATCATAGCTCTAATCATGGCTATGAATATCAGTGTACTAGGTGTAAACCTCATTTCACGTTCACATTTCCCCCTTCTTTCAACCATACAAACCATTGAGTTTGCAGGTTTTTTGCAACGGCTGGATATTACTTTTATGCTTGCCACGGTAATCGGAGGTTTTTTTAAAATCAGTCTGTATTTCTATGCTTCCCTGGCAGGCACTGCAAATTTGTTCAATATCAAAAATTCGGCACAGTTGGCGTATCCATTAGGGTTGCTCCTCTTAGTTTTATCTATAACTATTGCCAGCAATTTTTCAGAACATATTTATGAAGGACTACAGATTGTCCCGTTGTATGTGCATCTCCCTTTTCAAGTACTTATTCCTGGTATCCTTCTTATTATTGCTTTTTTTAAGAACAGAAAAAAGCAAAGCAAACGTATTCGTAATTGAAATGTTGAAAAGGAAATATTCGCTTGTGGAGCGTGATAAAGATTGAAAATCCTCGGTATTTCTATTTTGATGTTAGGATTATTATCAGGCTTTTCTATTGGTATGGACAGCCTTTTAGGATTTGACTTAAAAACTTCATTTAAGAATGCCGCAAATCCTTTTTTGGTAATGGAGGTAACTGAAATAATTATTTTTTATTTCCTTATCATTATTTGGGCATCTCGTTCAATTCGTTTATTTCTTATAAAAAGAAGCAAGAAACAACAATAGGAAAAAATGCCAAAAAATATGTAATCTTAATCTACTTAATAAAAGGTAAAGAAACATAATGGGTGTTAGAGGACTTTATTGAACAGGAAAATAAATTGGTTGTTCGTTACACAGGGTGGATGACTTATAAAGGTGGGTGGTTTTATATACCTTCCAAAGATCAACGCATAAAAGAAACTGGAATTATTATATTTACAATAAGTAATAGAAGGGTTAGGGAAGTTTGGTGTGAAAATAGTGATGCCGCCATTTTATATGAGCTTGGGGCTTTACCAAAAGAAACACACGAAATTTTCTAACCCTAAATAGATCTAAAGTGGGTTAGGCGTTCCTCTAATAATTTTGTGAATAATTCTACTTAAACCGTAAGGTGCCTAAATCCGATAAGGATTAAGGCACTTTTTTTGCTGAAATCCTTATTAAACATACGGGGCAATTTAGTTTAGTTAATATTTAAGTGATTTGTTATAATTGGAACAACAGTAAAAAAACGGAGGCGCATTTATGGCAACAATTGAGGACTTTTTGAAGTTGGATATCCGTGTTGGTACTGTTATTAAAGCAGACCTTTTCCCGGAAGCACGAAAACCTGCAATAAAATTAGAAATTGATTTTGGGGAAATTGGCATTAAACATTCCTCGGCTCAAATTACACGAAGATATAAACCCGAACAACTTATTGGTAGTCAAGTGGTTGCAGTAGTAAACTTTCCTCCAAGACGTATTGCAGGTTTTTACTCTGAGGTATTGGTAATTGGAGGTGTCCCAGAAGAAGGTGATGTGGTACTTTTAAAGCCAGATGAACCTGTAAAAAATGGAACACCTATAGCGTAGAAATTCGAAAACAACCGAAATTTTATGAGTAGTTCTTGTTGGACTAACGGGTGCAAGAGTTAAAGATCCAGCTGCCATTAACTGAGCAGCTTTTTCTTGTTGAGCGAACGAAGCAATTAGTTGTAGAGCGAAAAATACCATGATGCTAGGTACACTATTCAAAAAGGGATTAATGATGGATGAAAGCTCAAGGTGTTTTAAGAATATCGATGTATTATATTAAATTTGTCGTTGCAATGGAAAAAAACTGTATAATATATTAGTGAATTATTTAGTTCCTTTTTTAGGTTCTAACGAAAGGAGATCACCATTGAGTGCTATAACCAATACTAAGGATATTTTGGAGCGAGTATCCGATGCATTTTATTCGTTAAATAATGAATTAAAATTTGAATATATAAATAATGTTACAGAAAAACTTTTACAAATTAAACGAGAAAATGCGATTGGGCAATATATTTATGATGTATTACCACACAGTGACTTGCATAAATTTGTAATACGATATAAAAGGGCATTGTCGGAACAAGTACCTGTAGAATTTGAAGAGTTTTTTAATAATAGATGGTATGAAATAAGGGCATTTCCTTCTAAGGAAGGCTTGTCTGTACTTTTTAGAGATATTACAGAAAAAAAGAAAGAGTTTCAAAACATTAATTTCCTAGCTAATTACGATGTTATAACAGAAATACCGAACCGTTTTTACTTTAATAAATACTTAAAACGCAAGTTACAATCACAATCTATTGGTGGTTCATTTGCTGTTTTATTTATAGATATTAATAATTTTAAAAATGTAAATGATACATATGGTCATGGAGTAGGTGATTTGGTATTAAAACAAATCTCAAGACAAATTGAGAAAATAATAAATCAATTTGGTTTCATAGCTCGATACTCTGGAGATGAATTTCTTCTAACGTTGGAAAACCTTGATGATAATGAAATTTCATCTGTGATTGAACGAATAATTGAATCATTTTCAAGTCCATTTTGTATAAATGGGTTTGACATAAGAATTTCAATCTGTGTTGGGGTTAGCCAGTTTCCTAAGGATGGACAAAGTGAAGAATTATTAATAAAATATTCGGAATATTCAATGTATCAGGCGAAAAAAGAGGGTAGAAATAAATATAAGTTCTACGCCTTTGTTGAGAATGAAGGAAGAGTAGACGCTTTAAAATTAGAGTTAGAGCTCCACAAGGCGATAGAAAATAATCAGTTATTACTTCACTATCAACCTAAAATCAATTTAAATACGGGGAAAATTGTGGGTGTTGAGGCATTACTTCGTTGGGACCATCCAGAATGGGGAATGGTGTCGCCAGAAACATTTATACCTATTGCTGAAGAGACAGGATTAATTTTACCTATTGGAGAATGGGTTTTGAATGCTGCCTGTAAACAAAATAAAACTTGGCAGCAACAAGGTTTTTCAACTGTTGTTTCCGTCAATTTATCAGCTATTCAACTTAATCAGACTAATATTATTGATACCATTGAATCCATTCTTCAAAAAACAGGATTAGAACCACACTTTTTAGAAATTGAGATTACTGAAAGTATGACAGTCGATATTGACCGCACAATTTTAATGTTACAACAGCTTAAAAAGATTGGAGTCCATGTTAGTATCGATGATTTTGGTACAGGTTTCAGTTCATTAAGTTACTTAAAAAATTTTCCTGTTGATACCTTAAAAATCGACCAGTCTTTCGTTAAAGAACTTCGAAACAACCCAAATGATGAAACCATAGTTAAAACCATTATCTCAATGGCTCATAATTTGAATTTGATTGTAGTGGCAGAAGGAATAGAAACAAAAGAACAACTAGTTTTTCTACAACAACATTTATGTGATGAAGGACAAGGATATTTTTTAAGTAAGCCCTTAACAGCACCCCAAGTACAAGAAAAACGGTTTGAAATCGAAAAAATAGTTGAAGAACATGGAATCCCTAAAGATATAAACCAACAATTGTTATTGAAAGAATTATTGGAATCTGCCCAAAGAGAGTTACACGATACGATTCGTTTGCAGCAAGGGATGATATTTAAGTATAAGAAAATTAATGAACGATTTATTCATACACAATGTGACGGGGAATTATTATACCGTCTTGGAATGATTCCTTCTCAAGTGATAGGAAAAGAATTAGATGGTTTTCTTCCTTATAGAACTGCCCTTGATAAAACTGCCTATTATAAGATGGCATGGCAAGGAGAGGAATTTGTTACTTATGAGGAAGAGCTAAATGGAATTAATTATCTTGCAACTTTACGTCCTATTAAAAAAGCGGGAGAAGTAGTACAAGTCATAGGTTCATGTATAGATATAACGAAACGCAAAAAAGCGGAGAAAGCTTTACAAGAAAGCGAAGCTAAATATCGGCTGATTTCTGAAAACATGACGGACATAATAATGTTATTGGATATAAATGGAACGATACAGTATGCATCACCTTCCCTTGGAAAAGTAATGGGTAACCCATTAAAATCATATATAGGTAAAAGATCGTTTGATTTAATACATCCTGATGACAAGCAAAGCGTAATGATGGGATTTGAAAAAGTACTAAATACTATGAATCCATTAAGGATGGAAGCTCGTTTTGTGAACGTTGATGGGAAATCGTTATTATTTGAAGGACTAGGTACCCCAGTCCTTGGAGAAAATGGCGATCCAGAATATTTTATATTAGTGGGGAGAGACATTACTGAAAAAAGGGAAATGGAAGAACAGCTCTCAAAATCAGAGAAATTATCAGTTGTGGGTCAACTTGCTGCAGGTGTTGCACATGAAATTAGAAACCCTATAACTTCAATAAAGGGAATCATTCAACTTTTAGAGGAAGGAATCATGAAGAAAGAATTTTTCGAAGTAATTTCCAAAGAGTTTAAACAAGTTGAGGAAATTCTCGAAGAATTTATTAATCTTGCCAAACCAAAAGAAATTCAATTAAAAAAGGTTAATATTAAAACTATACTTAAAGAAGTTGAGACATTATTAAAACCAGAAGCAAATTTGAAAAACGTAGAAATTTTCCAAGAGTATAAACAAAATCTTCCTCAGATTATGTGTGATACAAACCAAATAAAACAAGTTTTCATTAATATAATTAATAATAGCATTGAAGCAATTCCTAAAAATGGGTTTGTAGAAATCCAAGGCAGTATAGAAGGAAAAAATGTCCTAATAAAAATAATCGATAATGGAATTGGGGTAAGTGAGGAGCGAGTTCAGAAATTAGGTGAGCCGTTCTATAGTAATAAAGAAAAAGGTACTGGTTTAGGTTTAATGATATGTTTTAGAATTGTTCGGGAACATAATGGGTCAATAAAAGTAAAAAGTAAAGAAAATGAAGGTACTACGGTTGAAGTTAGGTTACCAATAAAAACTTGTCAATAGGAAGAAACCTAATGAATTAAACCATATATAGCAGTTAGGAAAAGAATATGCACTAAGGTAATACAACGCCATTAAAAGCAAACGAAAAAACCTCCCCAATGGCTTATTCATTTGTTATGAAATTAATTAGATTGTGAAGGATTGTACTTAAACTAACGGGTGCTAGAGTTCAATAAGTGCGAGCCATCTTCAGCAGCCACTGATCTTCAACAATCGGGCGCGTTTATTGGGGAACGCGTCTTTTTTTATGGAAAGGCCATATTGCTCAGGGGTTAATTAGATATGAAGGTAAACAAAGAAGAAATGTACTTAAAGTAAGGGCAAATTGGTTGAAGAAGTAGTGTTGAAATTGTTAAATTTTAACTAACTGATAGTTGGCTAATGAGAGGAATGGACTAAATGACTAAAGAAATGTATGTGAAAATAAGTGATTGTAAACTATATGCTAAATTGGTGGGAGAAAATAATGGAAAACCAACAGTCATAATGGACGCTGGATATGGAGATTTTTCCAAGGCTTGGGATTCAGTAATTGGGGATATTTCAATGCTCACTAATGTTCTAATATATGATAGAGCAGGACTTGGGAAAAGTGAAACAAGTTCTAACCCTAGAACCAGCCGTGAGATGGTAAAAGAATTGAAGGAACTTCTTGTTGAAGCCAATATTAAACCTCCCTACATATTAGTCGGCCATTCATTTGGTGGAGTTAATATGCGGATGTATGCAACTGAATATCATAATGAGGTTTGTGGACTTGTATTGGTTGACTCTACGCCTGAAGATTACAGAGAAAGATTTCTCCCAACGATGTCCCTAGATTTTCAACAAGCATACAACAAGCAATTCGTTTATGAAGGCAATTATGATGAATTTATGGAAAGCCTAAAGCAGTTAAAAGAAAGCAGACTTAAATTAAATGTCCCATTAATTGTTCTTTCAGCTGGTGAGAAAGCTCATTATTCAAAGGAATCACAAGAGTTATGGAATGAAATGCAGAGGGAGATTCTTGAAATATCCTCAAATGGTGAATTCGTGATTGCTGAAAACAGTGCTCATTATATACAAAATGATGAACCAGAAGTGGTAGTCAGTGCGATAAAAAAGCTGATTGAAATTTTTAAAGATTAGATTGTGAAGGCTTATATTTAAACTCGGAGTGCGTTAGTTTAGGAACGCTTCTTTTTTAATTAAAGGGCCATATTGTTTAGTTACGCTTAGTAAGAGAAATGAAGATTATGAAGAAATGTACTTATGCTTACTCGCAGGTTAGTTGAGGGACTTAGTTACTTTGTTAGATAACATTAGACTTTTGAATTGTGCGTATTTTTTTAAAAATGATACTGTTAATGTAAATTATTCAAAAAGAGGTGTATTTTTAATGGAAATCAGATCGCTAGTTTTACAGACTAAAAGTTTAATTGAAATGAAAAAGTTCTATATTGATAACTTAGGTTTTTCTCTAATCAATGAAGATAATGATAGCTTTCGAATTGCTGTTGGTACAGGTGAACTGGAGTTTACTACAAAAGAAGTAAAAGGTAACCCATATTACCACTTTGCATTTAACATACCCGCTAACAAATTTTATGAAGCAAAATCATGGGTAAAAGAAAGAGTAAGTTTACTTGTTGAAGATGGGGTAGATGAAGCTAATTTTGCTCATTTACCTGCCCTTGCTCTTTATTTCTATGACCCTTCTGGTAATATAGTAGAATTTATTTCAAGATATGAAATTGCTGAAGATAGTATAGAACCTTTTTCCGTTAAAAGCATTTTAAACATTAGTGAAATAGGTTTGATTGTAGAAGACGCTATAAGTGTAAGCGAAAAACTAAATCAAATTGGTGTAATTGAGCGTGACAATAAAACAATAAGTAGACAGTTCCTTAATTTCATGGGTGAAAGGAGGAAGGGAATATTTATTATATTAGCCCAACCAGGGAGAAGATGGATATTTTCTGATAAAACGTCTGCCATATTTCCTCTTGAGATTACATTAACAGATAATAGTAAAATAATCATCAATTCGGATAAGGAATTACAGGTATATCGAAATGAGCACAAAGGAGAATTATTTTCTGAAAATTAATATCTGTCAGAATACCATCTTAGATGCTGATGGTATGTGCTTAAACAAAAGGGATCGGAAAGTTCAATAAACCCCGTCCTTTTTCGCTTCTCTGCCCTACAACTGGAATAGGTACTCATCTATGTTAACCAAAATGAATATCTATTGTTGAAACCTTATTAACTAGGGAGGAATCTTCATGGGATACTTTGTTGTTGTAGAGCCAGGTGTGAACTTATATGTAGAAGATATTAACCCGGGGGGAAATAAGACCATCGTATTTTTGCATGGCTGGCCGTTAAGCCATAAACAGTTTGAATATCAGATTAATGTTCTTCCTGCTATGGGCTATCGCTGTATTGGTATAGACTGGAGGGGCTTTGGCAATTCGGATAAACCAATGACCGGCTATACTTTTGACGGACTTGCAGATGATATCCGCACAGTAGTTAGTACACTTCAAATAAACAATTTTACTCTTGTAGGTCACTCTACAGGCGGGGCTATCGCAATTCGGTATATGTCTCGTCACAACGGTTTTGGGGTATCAAGGCTTGTTCTTGTTGATGCGGCAGCCCCAACTGGATTTACCGCAGAAACTGCTAATAACTTTCTTAAAGAAACCTTAAATGACCGGCCTAAAATGATACAGGACGTAATAGATGGCTTTTTCTTTCAGTATATAACTAAACCATTTTCGGACTGGTTTTTACAAATGGGATTACAAGCAGCAAGTTGGTCAACAGCTGCTATTATAAAGACATTAAGAGATGAGAAGCTACATGCGGATCTCTCAAAAATTAATGTTCCTACTTTAATCATTCACGGTATTCATGACAAAGTTATTCCATTTGCACAAGCTCAGGAACTAAATAAAAAAATAAGAAATTCACAGCTTGTTCCGTTTCAATATAGTGGTCATGGCCCTTTCTGGGAAGAACGTGACAAGTTCAACCAACTATTGACACAATTTTCTTAGTTGAAACTTTGACCTAAATTCAAATAAACAGAGACGATAGCACAATAATCGAGTACACTTTACGGACAGTTAAATATTTTCTTTAATTATTAGACTCGATACATTGTTGAACTAAAAGATGTGTTAGTTCAACAAGCTAAAGGGCTGCAATTATAATCATTATCTTGATCTTACGATCGGGCGCAATTCTTGAAGAGGAATTGTGCCTTTTTAGTAATAGGGCCATTTATTGGAAGAAGAATATCAAGGGAAATTAAAACTTATGGTATTGAAATTATGGTGTTAGTGAAAGAATGCATCTAAACTTAACGATAAGGTTAATAAAAAGGAAATTCGCATAAAGCGAAAGAAATTATATATAAAACAAATGGGGGAGTGGTTTTCTATGGGGTTCATTCAACCGAAGAATTTCGTAACTAAAAACGGGGAACCATGTACAATAAGAACGGCATTACCTGAAGATGCGGAGAAGGTATTGAGGTTTAATCAAACCATTATTAGCGAAGCTCCTTTTTTACTTACTACGGAAGCTGAATTCAAAGTATCCTATGAACGACAAAAACAATTCTTAAAAGAGATTTTTGATGACAATGGCAAGTTAGCAATAATAGCAGAATATCAAAGCAATACTATCGGGTTTTTAGACTTCCATAATGGTCATAAAAAGCGAATACAACATCAGGGTTCATTTGGTATGAGTGTTGCAGACAAATATAGAAACCAAGGGGTTGGTAAAGCTATGCTAACTTTATTGTTGGCTTGGGCAAAAGAAAATCCTTTAATTGAAAAAGTCTGCCTTGAAGTGTTTGCTGAAAATACGAATGCAATCTCTTTATACGAAAGTGTTGGCTTTGTTGAGGAAGGTCGTAAAGTAAAAGCTATAAAAGTGGATGAGGATATTTATTATGATTTAATCTCAATGGCATACTTTACGAAGAAGTAGAAAATGTATTTATTTAAAAAGTTAGATTGTGAAAAATTGTACTAGTGCTCACGGGTGCTTACCTTCAAGAAGGAGAAGTACCCTTTTTTGTAAATGTTATTGGACGAAGCAGGATAGTTGAACAATTAGAAATAATTAATAAGCAAAACTTATATAAGTAGATTTGATTAGTGTGTATTATGTGAATAGTGACAAAAATGTGGAAATTTAATGTAGATTAATGATAATTCAGTAAAAATATGTATAATTAAATTAGAACGAACGTTCAATTTAGAGGAAGGAGCATCTCGTTGAACAAAAGACGTTATGACAGTGAGAATGCAAAAAATGAAATCATGGTAAATGCTTCAATTCTGTTCTCACAAAAAGGATATAATCAAACATCTGTTGGTGATATTTCAAAAGCTTCTGGTTACAGTAAGGGACACATTTATTATCATTTCCAGAACAAAGAACGGCTTTTTGTCCTTTTGGCACAAAAAACTATGCGGGATTGGTACGACAAGTGGGTGAAAATAGAACACACTTACTTAACCGCAACAGAAAAATTGTATGGCATTGCTATGCACGTACTCTATAATTACCAAACACCCTTATTAAAATCAGGACAGGAGTTAGCTTCAAATCCAAACTCAAGTCCAGAATCTGTAAAACAATTATATGAATTAGCCGTTGTCCCGATGAGCTCTTATCGCTCAATCTTTCAAGAGGGTATAGAAAAGGGGGAGTTTATAGCAGGAAATCCAGATGAATGGACTGTATTACTAGGAACGTGGCTTGGTGGCTTATGCCAGCTTACGAATACTCAAGAATTGAGTTCGCTTGAGACTCTTTTTAAACAAGCAATTATGATTTTTGTAAGGTCAATAAAAAAGGGGGAATTTAATAATGAAAATAGGATTACTAGGTGACAGTTTAACAGAAGGTCGTCCTGGTGTGTCTTTTGTTAACATTTTAAAAGATAATTTTCCAAATATTTTGTTTGATAATCTTGGCAAACCAGGGGAGTCAGTTAAAAGTTTGCATACCCGTTTAACAAAAGTAAAATTAGATACAGATTATGATCTTATTTTCCTTTGGATTGGAGTCAATGATGTTTATTCAAAATTGTTGAGAGTTCAAGCACAGCCTGTTGCAAAAGATCCCGAGGAATTTAGGGAGTATTACAACAAAGTATTAGAAATGGTTATTGCTTCTTCTAAACAGGTGGTTACAGTTTCACCAGCATTAGTGGGTGAAACATCAAAGAATGAATCGAATAAAGAAATAAAAAATTTATCTTCCATCATCCAATCCCTCTCTAGAAAATACTCAAATATAAGTTTTCTGGATATGCATTCCGTATTTGAGAAACACCTTTCAAAAGTCACTTGTTCAGATTACGTCAGTATCAAAGTTATGAGAGTGATGTTGGATGTACTCTTTTATAAAAATCCAACTAGCATCGATCGGTTATCAAAAAAGCGAGGACTACACTTCACATTAGATGGCATTCATTTAAATAGTAATGGTGCAGCACTTGTTGCAGACGAATATGCAACAATGATAGACCGACTTTTATTCTTCGACCATAAGTCCCATCAGTAGTAAAAAAATTTATTTAGGGGGAAGTAGTAATGGAAGGGTATAGGAAAGTTGCTATTGTAACGGGCGGAGCATCAGGGATAGGTAAGGCAATTTGCAATGAATTAGTTTCTAAAAATGTATTTGTTATTATTTCAGACATTAATGAACGAGATGGGAAGACTTTTGAAGCTGAGCTTAATAAAGAAGCCATCAATTCTAGGTTTGTTTATTTAAATGTAACCGAATTTAAAAGTGTTGAACGTGCGATTAATGAAGTCTATCAAGAATTTGGCCGGTTAGATTACCTTTTTAACAATGCAGGTATTGCCATGTACGGCGAATTATATGATATGTCGATAGAAGACTGGAAAGAAATTGTAGACATAAATTTATGGGGAGTCATTAATGGAACTCAAATTGGGTATAAAATCATGAAAGAACAAGGCTTCGGACATATAGTTAACACGGCATCAGCTGCAGGCCTTGGACCCTCCCCAGTATCTTCAGCCTACTCCACAACAAAACATGCAGTTGTAGGTCTAACTACATCCCTTCATTATGAAGCGGAGGAATTTGGCATAAAAGTAAGCGCGATTTGTCCAACATTTGTTGATACACCTATTTTTGATGAGGCGAAAGCAATAAATATCAATAAGTCTGTTATTACTAAACAATTGAAAAAACAAAAGATGATGTCTCCACAACAACTTGCGAAAATTGCCTTAGATGGTATCCATAAAAATAAACCTGTAATTTGTCCGATGCCAATGCGCAGAACAATGAATGTTATCTTTACGATATTTCCTCCTGTACACAGTGCATTGATGAGATTAGTTTGTAAGGTTAGTAGAAAAGCTCGTGTATCTTAAAAAATTCCACTTCCTACTTGAACTATGACCACCCTGCCTCTCGTGAGTTTTTTCAAGTGGGAAATGAAGTATATCGTCTGGCTTATGAGAAGTGGGATTCAAGCTGAGAAACATCACTTTTCTTCTTTCTTGACATAACTGTTAAAACAAAGCTATGAAAATTTTACCGTGACTTGATGAGGATGTTTCAAATATGACAGGTGACGGACGTTGCACCAATGAAAATTGAGATAAGCACTGAACGGCATTATCTGAGAATGTGGGAGGAATCAGATGCATTCTGGTATAAGGAACTTATTTGCGAACGGGCGCGATACTGCAGCATAAAGTACGCTCTTTCTTTATGAAAGGTCCAGATTGTAGAAGGATAGAAGAAGGAAAAAGTTGGTTAGGATTGTGGGGGGCATAGCGGAAGAAGGGGAGGGTCAAAAAATTAGGACAGTAATTAAAAGTCGGTCGCCAAAAACGGTTCTCATCATTCTTTTTTTCGTGTTTTTGGTGTCGATGTACGGGTACCATCGTCTGGATGAAAAATTTGTATATCCTGTTGTGCATGTGGCAATCAAGTCCGATTTTTTAACAGAGGAATACTTTTCAGAACTCTCGGCACAGTATGATCAAATTCTCTCACAGCATCAAAAATGGTATGTATTTGACCGTTCCAAAGCGATTGGATCACACGCGATTCTCACTCGTTTGATGCATGATTTGAGGGAAAATGAAGAGATGTTGGTTGGGCATCAGCATTATAATTTATTTTTTGATACTTTTGATCGACATGTCAGGCAACTTGCATACGTTACAGAGGAGGTTCATTATTTTCGAAATGAACTGAATCGATATGGGGAGGCCCCAGAGCGATTAGATGAGATGATTGAACTTGCAGCTTGCGGCAAGTGGCGACTATTCAGCGCCAAGTATCACCGGTACGAAGAAACTGAATTGGACGCAGCGTATCATGAAAAGTTCGTATCGTCGAATGGTCGCTTTGAAGTAGTCTATCATATCGAGACTGGAGAGATTGTAACTAATCTAGTAAACATGGGCACGTATAATTATGCGCCGGGGAGCATCCATCCATGGAAGTATTATCAGCACCATAAATATGATAAAGTTCCCTGGAAGAAATGGGGTAATACTGATCAGATTTCATACAAGGAAATTACAAAGAGGCCGTCAAGGCATGGCTCAAAAGAGCAAAAGAATAGTACAGAAGAACTCCAATACTTGATCAAAAACAAAATGACGGATTCACAGAAGAGTCAATGGAATATGAGCGAAGAGGAGTCGTTTGGAGAAGACCCGTAAATTAAGAATTTTCGTTTTTGTATGGAATAATGTTTGGGACAGTTAAAGTAACCATCGTGGGAGAGCGCTTGACTGGCAGTCAAACGGTGTTCCATTCTAGACATAGTTTTTACCACTGTTCCTCAAACGGGCCAGATTGTGGAATAGGATTATAATAATGAACATATATCATTCAATAAAAAGGAGTAATATAATATATGGAATCTGAAAATTATAAATTTACTATTTTGAAAGCAGATAAAGTAGATTTTGATGTGAGGAAACAAATGTCTGAAATATTTTCAGAAGGGTTCTCACAATGGCTCGTTTTTTTTTTCAAAGGATAAAAATAAAATTGCAAAAGCTTTTGCTCATATGTTTGTTTTGAATCAATTTTATGTAGCGATAGCTAATAATAAAATTGCTGGAATGACAGCATGCACGGATGGTGCCGATAGATCGGTTCGATTAAATAAAAAGGAATTAAGGACGCATCTGGGATTTTTCAAGGGAAGCATGGCAGGGATCTTTCTAAAGAAGGAATTTGAAGCGCCTTTTGAAGAATTTCCTCCCAATACGGGGTCGATTGAGTTTGTTGGAACAGCTTCAGAATTTAGAGGACAGGGTGTAGCAACTCAAATCATAAAGCATATCATTGAAAACACTCCGTACAATGATTATGTCATTGAAGAGGTTGCGGATACGAATACTCCGGCAATGAATTTATATAACAAATTGGGATTTGAAGAGTACAAAAGAAAGCCTCTTCCAGAAATTAGGGCTAAGAAAATTGGAATCAATAATTTTTTGTCTTTGAAATTCGTAAAAAAGTAACATATATTTCTTTAAGATAATGGAAAAAGCAAACTTTTTACCAACTTCATCATTTAGAAGAGGATTGTAAAGTATTGAACTTAAACTAAAGGGAACTTAGAGAAGGAAAATTATTTGATTTTAATATTAAGATCAAGTTATTAGTTATTCGATTTTAGGGCGCGATTGTGTAATAAACATCCCATTCTGCTTCAACTATAAGGCGCTTAAGCACAATAACTCAATAAAATTGTGAATAAATGTACTTAGACTATCGAGCAGTAGAGTTAAAGAAAGGATGTTTAATAACGATAAGGGGGGAATTATGAAAAAGGCGTTAATTACTCTAGTAGTTTTAGTTGTATTAGGTGTTGGAATTTACTTCGTTATAGGGTTATTTAATAATAATCCGCCTTCACCAACTATAACTTTTAATGAAAAGAAACTAGAAGTGGCACGAGGTTCATATTGTTGGGATGGTTTATTTAATTCTATTTGTGCCGATACAATTTCTCCGCCAAGGCTAATTGAACATCATGAAATTAAACCCGTGATTGTATTGCCTGAATCTGAATTAAAAATAGAATTTGAAAAAGAACCTAATGTAAATACATTGGGAGTAAATAGATGGCTTAATGATAACGAAGTGGAGGACGTTTCGTTAAATAATAATGTTTTAATAGCACCAAAAGAAAAAGGTGTTTATATTTACGATGTCCATGCAAGGTGGGAAAAGGGAAGTTCGAGTTATGCTTTTGTAATCGAGGTTAGATAAGGCTTATTGAAGTAACATGTGTTTTAGTTTAACAAGACATAGTAATTATGATCTTCCACAATCGGGTGCGATTCAGTAAAAAGGATCAGCGCTCATTTTCATTTTTAGGCCATTATGTTGACTAATTCAAAAATAATAATTGATTGACTTGACTACATTTATTAAAATAGGAATATACGTTCGAACTTGAGGAGGGGGATTTTTATGGAACTTCATTTTTATAATGATAGATTTAAAAATTCAATTGAACAATATACCTTATCAGAGGAACAACTTAGTTTTACGGGTACTCCTAAAGAATGCAATGAACTTTCAAATAAAGATCCAGAAAGATATTCTATATTAGGTATTGAAGGTGAACAGTTAGTAACGTTTTTTGTTCTACATAAAAATGAGGGAGTAAAGCCGTATTCAAATAATAATAATGCGTTATTATTAAGAGCATTTTCAACAGATTTTCACCATCAAGGTAAGGGATATGCAAAACAGTCAATAAAATTATTGCCTGAATTTGTTAGGTCATATTTTCCCGAAATTAATGAAATTGTATTAGCAGTGAATCTGAAAAATGAAGTCGCACAAGGATTATATAAGAAAAACGGTTTTGTTGATGAAGGTGTAAGGAAGATGGGAAGAAAAGGCGAACTTATTATTATGAGTTACCATTTAAAACCTTTAAATGAATATCAATATTAAATGAATATCTTAAACAATCGGGAGCATTCCTTTAACTGCACCTCAAATGTTAGACACGAATCTAACATTTTGGGGTCACTTCAAAAAAGGATTGCGCTTATTTTTATTCTAGGGTTATATTGTTGAACAATTCCTAGATATCTATGTTAAAGTTTAGGAGAGATTGTGAAATTTTGTACTTAAAGTAACGCTACAGGTTAACATATGTAATTCCAAGATTAAGTGGTGACTAGGTCAATATTTTAAAAAATGAAAATGAAGGGGACGTTTGATATGTCTAAAAAAATATACATTATCCATGAAAATGATGATTGGACCTCTCATTTAACAAAACGATTGGATGAATTAAACCTGCCATATGAGGCATGGCATCTTGATAAAGGGATCATCGATTTAACTTCGTTACCGCCAGAAGGGGTATTTTATAATCGTATGAGTGCGTCCTCTCACACAAGAGATCACCGATTTGCACCTGAGTTGACTGGTGGAATTCTTGATTGGCTTGAATTCCATAATCGAACTGTTTTTAATAGTAGTAATGCATTACGTCTTGAACTTAGCAAAATTAAACAATATACAGCGCTTGAAGCGAGTGGAGTTCGAACTCCAAAAACAATTGGTGCAGTGGGCCACGAGCAAATTATAGAAGCTGCTGAAAAGCTAGGAACAGCCCCATTCATTACTAAACATAATCGGGCTGGTAAAGGACTTGGAGTCCAATTGTTCCAAACTGTTGAATCATTGAAGTTACATGTTAATAGTCCTGCATTTGAAGAGTCTGTAGATGGAATTACGCTTATCCAGGAGTATATCCAATCACCAGATTCCTATATTACAAGAGCTGAGTTTGTAGGTGGCAAATACGTTTATTCTGTAAGGGTCGATACGTCAGAAGGATTTGAGCTATGTCCAGCGGATGTATGTCAAATTGGCGACCTATTTTGTCCTGTAGGAGAAGAAGTAGAAGTAAGACCTAAGTTCGAAATTGTAGAAGATGTCGATCGTGATTTAATCGAACGCTATGAAGCTTTTCTAAAGGCTGTTAAAATTGATGTTGCCGGCATTGAATTTGTAAAAAATGCCGCTGGTGAAATTTTTACGTATGACGTCAATACAAACACAAACTATAATTCAGACGCAGAAGCAAAAGCAGAAAAATACGGAATGCTCGAGCTTGCAAAGTTTCTTGGAGAAGCTTTGGAGAGAATATAAGTTTGACCGCAGGGACATGGTTCCTGCATTTTTTTTTTGGCTGCTCAGATTGTTGACAAAAGAGTTCAGAATGAGACCATTGTGGATTTGATATAAAATTGAACTGTTTATTAAAAGTTGAACCGGAATTTCCTATCATAATAAAGAAGGGGTTTCGGTTTTTCTTGTGGATTAAGAACCTGTTAAGTGAAAATTAAGTTATTCCATTAAACCAGCTAATAGAAGCTCAAAGTATTATATGAATGTAAATACCTTCAAGCCTAGTAAAAATCGTAGTAATAATTAGTTGCATTTAATGTGAGGAGTGATTTTTCGGTTAGTCTATTGGAAAACACATTCCAAATATCTGCAATAATCCTACTCTTATATTCATTCTATTATTAGAGGGGTCCCGTCAGGAAGCGCATTTTCCTGACACTCCCCCCTTTCTGTTATGACATAATTAACAATTCGAAGTATAAAAGTCAAAATGAAAGGAGCGACCAATGCAAATATGTAGAACAGCTGTCAAAATCACCGCACATAGATGGTTAATCCTCTTCCCGTAACAGAAGGGCTTCCTTTCCCATGACCGCAAGCTCAATGGTTTCAAGCGTTTTGCAATAATTCCCGAATATATCTCCATTCACATCGACTTCCTTATGAATATAGTCCAGAACATGCCAATCCTCAAACCAGTCGCCGCTTTCCGCTTCTTCATGAGTAGTATTCGGCCAGGCGTATTTTAACGGTGGGCTGTACAACCGGTCGGCGGCGCCTTTTCTCAACTTACAATTCTTGACCCGAGGTTTATAAAGGGAACGGGGAAAAAATTCGTTTACATCGTTAAACAAATCGGGCCAATAATCTTTTCGTGAACCTGTATGGGGATGATCGTGCGCCCATTTCAAAATGCCAGCTGAAATATTTTTTCGCTGAAAAAGAAGGGCATACAATCTTTTTCCGAATAAAATTCGTTCGTGAAGCGAAGTGAAATGGCGCGAGGTAGCGCCGGCAAGTAAGGCTTGTTGCCTATCTTCCTCTGCACAGTATGGAAAAAGAATGTGATTGAGACGCAAAAAATCATACAACTTGAAGCTGACCGTACCGGTTACGGTTTTTTTAAAGTGATCATTTTGGATCAATCTTTTTTCCAAATAACTTTGTTCATTGATCACAGTCGCAATCGTAAGAGTGTAGGAATCCCCTCTGTTCCAAAAATAACGCCACATCGTTTCCATAAAGGTGGAAATGTGAAAAAAGGGCAAAAGGTGGAACATTTCCTGGTTGGCTTTCACACTTAGGTCATAAATCAAACACTGGGGATACACATCCTGAAAAATCAACCAGCTGCCGCGTTCCAAGAAAGAATAAATCGCCTGCTGATCTCTTTCCGGGAGAAGTTTTGTCAGCAAGTCCCCTTTTAAATCGGTCATATTCCAGCCAACGTTCCGCGATACCATATGTCCAAGAAAGGCCCAATGGATTTCTGGGTGCTCAAGGTAAAAATTATAATAAGCCTGAGTCCGTGTCACGTTGCTTTGATTATGTTGTTTTGTCTGTTCTCTTATATAGTAAATACGTTGTTTATCGTTTTCGGATAAAGAGGGCAGGAGGCCGGAAGATTTACTTTTTAATTTTTTTTTCAAATCCTTTTTTATATCCGAATAGGAATTAAGCAAAAGTAATCATCCCTTATCAACATTTCATTTGAATTGCGTCCGATTCTCCCATAAAGAAATGCATATTCATATTGCTAGAAGAATATGAATACAACGTGAGTATTCGAAAGAGGGGGGTAACATGAGGCATCGGGTACGTGCGGAAATGAACCGAATCGTCGATCAGGTCATTAGGGACCAAACAGCTGACGGGTCCTGGCAATATCCTTTCGAGACCGGCATCGGAACAGACTGTCACATGATTATCTTATTGCGGACATTGGAGATAAATGACGAGGCGTTCATAAAAGAATTGGTGGAACGTATTGCAGGGAAACAGAAGAAAGATGGTTCATGGGGTTTGTTTTATGATGAAGGAAAAGGGAATCTTACGTCCACTGTGGAAGCTTATTATGCCCTTCTTTACTCCGGCTACCGAGATCGGGGTGACCCGGATATCCAGGCAGCAAGAAGGTTTATCCTTGCCAACGGAGGGGCTACGGAAGTCCATATGTTTTTTAAAATCCTGCTGGCTCTAACCGGACAATGCGAGTGGCCGCCTTTTCCCATTAAGATAGAAGTGCTGCTTATACCGGACTCCTTTCCAATCAATCTTTTTGACATCTCCGTGTTTGGTAGAACGAACATCATCCCGTTTCTGATTCTGGCCAATTTGGGTTTCAGCAGGAGAACCCCACGGTCTCCTGATCTCTCTGATTTGTATCTGAAAAGAGAAAATTATTTTTTTACAGAAGATCCGGAATTCCGCTCGGTTATTGATTTGATTCAAAAAGGGATGAAAGGCCTGAAAGACTACCCCGGAAACCTTCGCGAGTTAGCTTTATATCGCGCCGAACAATATATGCTGGATAGAATAGAACCGGATGGCACCTTATGTAATTATTTCGGTTCAACTTCTATGATGATTTTTGCTTTATTGGCGAGGGGATATTCAAATACACATCCGGTGATCACCCGTGCCTTGCAAGGCTTAAAAGCGATGACCTGCCGGATTGATGGAGAACTCCACTGCCAATATGCGACGGCTACGGTCTGGAACACGACGTTAATCAGTTATGCTCTGCAAGAATCCGGAGTCCCTTATTTATTGAATACCGTCCAGAAGGCAAACCAATATATCCTTTCCCGGCAACATGTCAAATACGGGGATTGGATCATTCATGAACCGAATCTTTTGCCGGGAGGCTGGGGCTTTGAGGACATGAATACAATCCATCCGGATATTGACGACACAACGGCTGCACTAAGAGCGATTCGAACGTTGGTCATCGAAAGGGTGGATTGTCGGCAGGCATGGGATCGGGGAATCAACTGGCTCATTTCCATGCAAAACAATGACGGTGGATGGGCGGCATTCGAAAAGAATGTGAACAAGAAACTGTTGAACCTATTACCAATCGAGGGCGGAAAAGATTTGTTGATTGATCCGTCGACGGTTGATTTAACGGGAAGGACATTAGAGTTTTTCGGGAACTATACCCATTTGGATTTTCATCATCCCATGGTGAAACGCGGGATTCGTTGGCTGTTAAAGAATCAAGAATCGGATGGTTCTTGGATAGGGCGCTGGGGCGTCTATATTTATGGCACATGGGCGGCGGTAACGGGAATGGTTGCTGTTGGGGTTTCCCCGAATCATCCTGCTATTCAGAAGGCTGTAAACTGGTTAAAAGCCATTCAAAATCAAGACGGAGGTTGGGGAGAATCCTGTAAAAGTGATATCGATAATTGTTATGTGCCTTTGGGCGAAAGTACCCGCACTCATACAGCATGGGCCCTTGACACACTTATCTCGGCCGCGTCTGAAATCACACCTGACATTAAATACGGTGTAGCTTTTTTAGTGGATGGAAAAGAAAAAGATTGGGCAAAGGCCTACCCGAAAGGAAGGGGCATGGCGGGGGCCTTTTATATCAATTATCATTGTTACGAATACGTTTTTCCGTTACTGGCCCTGGCCCATTATCAAAAATTAGCTGAAGGGAGCTAAACAGGGATCTGTGGATTCAAAAAGCTTTCAAGTGACTGCTGGCATATTTTTATAGTCTATCCGATACAATGAACAAAACTACATCAGGACAAGGTCTTGGTGAAAAACAAATTCTTTCCAACAGGCAGGAGGCAAAAGATGCTTGAAACTTTCCGCGAATTTTTCGATCTTCATACAATCATTTGGTTGTTCCCAATCATTTTTATGTTCCATGACTTAGAAGAGATCATAACCATTGAATCTTTCATGATTGCACACAAAAACAGAAAAGCTCCCTTCGTCAAACTAACCTTAGAAATGAGGGAAAAACTAGGTTCGACCGCTGCCCAACTTTCTATTTCGGCTACTTGGATTTTGTTGATTATCTCATTCACTACATTGATGACTGCCCATTTCTCATTAAACGGAGGGGGCTTTCTTTTATATACAGCCATACTCAATTTGTTTATTCTGCAGGCGATCATCCATATTGTTCAGTCCATCTTTTTCAAAGGCTACACTCCTGGCATCATAACGGCGCTATGCCTTCTCATCCCTTACTCTCTTATTGCCTATGACCGTTTGTTCCAATCCGGCCTGATAGACGGACAGTTCATTTTCGTTAGTCTCCCCGTTAGCCTGGTTATGATTCCTGTTTTTCTTGTTGGCAATCTTTTAGGTCGTTACTTCATCAAATAAGTCGCTGCGGGTGGTGAGTACATTGCATGTTGTTATTGCGGGCGGAAGCGGGTTTGTAGGTCAAGCCTTGACTCACCTGTTGATTCAAAAAGGCCATCGAGTAACCATATTAACGCGTCTTCCTAATCATAAAAGAACAAGTGAATTCGTTCATTATGTTGATTGGCTTTCTGCAGATCATCAACCTGAAAACGAACTTAAAGATGTCGATGCGATGGTCAATTTGGCCGGGGAATCAATTAATATCGGACGGTGGACCCAAAGTAAAAAAGAGGCTATTTTGAATAGCCGTCTTACAGCCACAAAAGAGGTCATTCGAATTTTGAGACATCTTCATCCAAAGCCAAAAGTTCTTGTTAACGCTTCAGGTATAAGTTACTACGGGATGTCAGACTTCAAATCGTTTAATGAGTCCTCCAAAAGTGATGCAAACGATTTTTTGGCCAGTGTTGTAAAGCGTTGGGAGAAAGAAGGGGCAATGGCGAAAGAATTAGGCGTTCGAACGGTCTTCGCGCGTTTCGGCATGATTCTGGGTCAAGAGGGTGCCTTTCCGCGAATGATGCTACATTATAAATTAGGTATTGGGGGGACAATCGGCAGTGGGATGCAATGGATTTCCTGGGTGCACATTCAAGATGCGGTTGAGATGGTTTACTTCGCCATCATTAACCCTGAAGTAGATGGACCGTTGAATGTGACCTCGCCTCATCCAATACGTATGTCATCATTCGGACAGTCCATTGCAGACGTCCTTCACCGCCCATATTGGCTTCATGTTCCTGGGGTTGTAGTAAAAGTAGTACTTGGTGAAATGAATCAGTTGGTATTAAAAGGGCAGCGGGTACTCCCTCAAAAAGCACTTCACCACAATTACTCCTTTCAATTTCCAGACGTAAAAAGTGCACTTTCTGATATTCTAGGTTAAAGATACATTGCGCCGGTATGAAGGAGGAAACTTATAATTAAGCTTTAAGTCATGACAGTACGGCAGGCCCTCCCTGCGTTGATTAGCACACCGTGTCCTTAATCAGCTGTTCGTAGAAAACACTGACTGGCATTTGGGGAGAACTTTTTTGCATATGGTGTACCGTCAGATAAACGTAGAATGTTGGCGGTACCCCAAAATAAAACAGTTATATGGAATTAGGGTTTTATTATGAGATAACCCTTTATGTGTACCCTTACTAAAAGGCACTTATCTGTAATAAGGAAAGCGTCTTTCTTCAAGAAAAGGGCGCGATTGTGGGAAAACGGCAAAGATCGATATATATAAGTCATGTCTAATATATATCGATCTTTATTTTTTATGACTTCTTATGATTTAGGTCTTGATAAAATCTTAATCTATATGGATTCTTCTATACCATATCTAGATGTATTATTTATAAAAAAGTTTGATCATTTTTTATAAATACTATTTTTATTAGCCTGTTCATACTCTTTTATCATCTTAACAAACTAACTTTAAGAAACTATATTTCTAATGAATGTTGAAAATAATAGTAGAAGATACATATTCGAGCCTCAATAATCATATTTAGTAACGATTGAAGTTAATTAAATTTTGGAGGCTTTAATAATGAATGAAAAACACCATAAACAGAGGCAAACTTTATTAGAGGAAAGCCATAATGAGAATCGAGACCTCTCCAATGATCAAGCTAAACTTCATTCCCAGACGATCGGCTCTAGGGGACCTGTACTGGAACAAGATAGTGTATTACACGAAACCTTACAAGAATTTATTCATGAAAAGATTTTAGAAAGACCTGTTCATGTAAAAGGATCTGGTGCATTTGGTTATTTTCAAACGATATATTCGATGTCCGAACATACAAAACTGAGCTTTTTACAAAATTCTAATCAGAAAGTTCCTGTTATGGTTCGCTTTTCGTTAGCTGTCAGTACGAAAGGAACACCTGATACATCTAGAAATGTGCGTGGTTTTGCTACAAAATTTTATACAGAAGAAGGCGTTTTTGACCTTTTGTGTAATCACATTCCTGTCTTTTCTGTTCGTGATGCGATACGATTTCCGGAATTTATTAAAGCACTCTTACCTTCACCAAAAAATAATTTAATTGATCCTGATAGGTTTTGGAGCTTTGTAGCAAGAGCGCCTGAATCGATTCACTTTGTTATACGGTTATACTCGGATGCTGGTACGGTAAAAAGTTTTCGCCACATTCCAGGACATAGTGTAAATACATATGTTTGGATAAATGCTCAAGGTATTAGAAAGTACGTTAAATACCATTGGTACCCATTTGAAGGTGTACAATACATTGGTCGCGAAGAAGCAAATAGACTAGCCGCTGAAAATCCTGATTACGCTGGTAAAGATTTATACGATGCGATTACGGGTGGTAAACCGGTGGAATATGGCTTTTATGTCCAGCTCATGGACCCAAAGGATGAAGCAAATCTTTCTTATGATCCTTTAGACGATACAAAAGTATGGGATGAAAAAGAGTATCCCCTAATACCAGTAGGCAAAATGGTATTAAATAAAAATCCTGATAATTATATGGAACAAGTAGAAAAAGTCGCCTTCTCCCCTTCTAATTTACTAGACGGCGCAGAATTATCTGATGATAAAATACTGCAGGGCCGTGCCAATATTTATAGTGATTCTCAAAGAAGAAGAATTGGAGCTGAATTTCGTAAATTACCGGTTAACCAACAGCAAAATTGGACACCAGCTAATCAAATTACAAGTGGTGATGGAAGATATGTTGAAGGGAAACTAGAAAGAACTTCTATAATAAAGCATGATGATTTTGTGCAGGCTGGTGAATTCTATACGAGGTTAACTCAAATCGAAAAAGAACACCTTGTCGAAAATTTAGCTAGTGATTTGAAAGTCATATCTGATGATATTAGAAAGAAGGTTATGGAGTATTTAAATAAGGTATCATCTGACTTGGCAAAAAGAATTGAGATACAACTAAAAAAACAATAAAGATATAAAAATTAAAATTTTCTAAGGCTAATGAACTAACGGGTGCTTTAATGGAATAAGAAGAACTCAAGGCCGTCAAAAAATGGTCTTTTTCTTTCTACTACAAACAGAACATTTGTTCGTATATAATAATCTTAAAGGAGGCGATTATATGGCGATTAGAGACCGAGGAATTATGAAATGGCAAGCCGCATTCCAATTGCCAGAACTAGCGAAAACTCAGTGGGATTTTTGGCGAGATAATGAACGGCAGGATAAGCCAATCATTGACGAACATGAGGCAGAAGAATTCGACTTGCGGATTATTTACGCAATGGAGTACGACCATTCGGTAAAGCTAACTGTTTGGGATGACGGCTTTACTTTTGATATTACTGGCCGTTTTCATTACGTTGATCCTATTACGCATGAGCTGCGGATTGAGGTAAAGCTAGGAGAGTTTGAGCGAGTGACGTTCGATAGTATTATTGGGGTGAAGGTCTTGAATTAGGGGAAGATAGCGTCAGCCTTACGTGGGTTGGCGTTTTTTCTTATTAATCTAAAGGGCAGGTTAGCTGTACAAGTTATAAGTTTAATGGTTTAAAGTTATAGAGCATTTCTTTGAATGAGGAATGCTTATTATTTTTGCTTAAAACAAAGCATACAATAAAAATGTTATTCAAATTAATAAAAATTTATTGTAAAACGATAAAATATATATTAAAATCAAAATCAGAATAATTAAGTGAGGTGTTTTTTATGGAAAAAGTAACAACGTTGTTTTTAAAAATAGCTGTTATTCTTTTAGGGGTCCCAGTTCTTGCTCTGTGCATCTTTTTGGTGCCTGAGATGGCGAATCTTGCAGCAAAATTGCTTCCAGAGTTTGCTTATATAAAATATCTCGTTTTCATCGCTTTTGATGCATCGGCGATACCTTTTTACTTTGCTTTGTATCAGGCTTTCAAACTCTTACACTATATTGACAAAAATAAAGCTTTCTCCGATTTATCTGTAAAAGCTTTAAAGAAAATCAAATACTGTGCCATCACAATCAGTATTTTGCATGTGCTAGTTTGGCCGCTCTTCTATATCTTTGCGGAAGTAGACGACGCACCAGGAGTTATCTTTGTCGGATTGGTTGTTCCTTTTGCTTCGATGGTTATCGCAGTCTTTGCGGCTGTTCTCCAAAAACTTTTACAAGAAGCAATTAATATCAAATCAGAAAATGATTTAACGGTCTGAGGTGAATAACAATGGCAATTATAATCAATATTGATGTGATGTTAGCAAAAAGGAAAATGAGCGTAACAGAACTTTCGGAGAAGGTTGGAATAACAATGGCGAACCTTTCTATATTGAAAAATGGAAAGGCAAAAGCGATTCGATTATCCACTTTAGAGGCAATTTGTAAGGCTTTAGAATGTCAGCCTGGAGATATTTTAGAATACAAAAGTGACGAAGACAGTTAAATATATTTAGGGAACTTAATATAAAAAATTATTAAGGGAGGTATAACTATGGACAAATATAATTTGATTATTGAAAATATTTCTAACCCTCATGAGCTGGAGAGAATGTATAGAAAAGACCCGAAAACTTTTAAAAAGTTATTCTCACACGCATGGGAACAAAATCCTGATTCTCAGGTTCTTGGCGTTTGGTATGAAAGATTGCATTTCAAGGAGACGGCAAATACAGAAAAATCTTCCTTGCTTCAAAAAGGTTTCTTATTCATGGGCATTCTAGCCATTCTGGCCGGGATAAGCACCAGGATCATTTTCCATTTTGTCGAACAGGAAGCAATTGCTCCAATTAACCTGGCTTTTGGTATAATTCCCTTTATTGCTGCCTATTTTGTTTACAATAATACTCCGAAAAAAAGTGTTATTTATTCCCTTGCAGCGTTGTTCCTAATTTCCGGGTTTTATCTTAATATGCTGCCATTAAATTATAAAGACAGTATTATCCTTGCTTATTTACACCTTCCCATATTCTTATGGGTATTGGTAGGGCTTGCATTTACAGGAAATGAATATTCCAAAGGCAGTACAAGATTAGCCTATATTAAATTTAATTTGGAATATTGTATTCTCTACGCCAGCATGGCAGTTAGCGGAATGGTACTAGCAGCATTAACCATGCGGTTATTTAGTTTTGTTGGCTTGGATATAGAAGACTTCTATTTTAGTAATGTCGTTTTATTTGGTGCTGCCGCTCTCGCTATTGTGGCTGCATACCTGGTATCAATGAATCTTAAACTTGCTAAGAATATTACGCCATATATTGCTAAAATTTTTAGTCCTCTTGTCCTGATCACATTGTTGGTCTATCTTATAACGGTTATATGGGTCGGAAAAAATCCATTCTTGGACCGCAATTTCCTGATAGCCTTTAACGGAATACTCCTTGGTGTATTGGCCGTTACCATATTTTCCATTACCGAGAGCGACTCAGACGAGAAAAAGAACATTTCAGATTATTTAAATTTTGCCTTAATTGTTCTTGCGCTTATCATTGACAGTGTGGCTTTGTCAGCCATCGTGTTCAGACTTTCTTCTTATGGGATTACGCCTAATAGACTTGCTGTTTTAGGAGTAAACATACTTATCTGGGCAAATCTAATTTGGATTATGCTCTCCTATATGCGTTTTCTACAAAACAAATCCGGACCTTCAACTATCCAAGATGCCGTTACTAAGTATTTGCCGGTCTACGGGCTTTGGGCAGCTTTCGTTACATTTACTTTTCCTATAATTTTTAATTAGAAAGGCTCTGTTAATGTAACGAAAAGCTAATCTTCTATAACGTATAAAATCCTTAGAGCCGATATTATGCAGCTTTTTATAC